>NZ_JAAAHR010000140.1:0-26992 GCF_009908215.1 Nonomuraea sp. K271
GGGCCGGCGTGGGGGACGCGTACGCCGGCGTCAGGGAGGTGAAGCACAGAGCGCCCACGGTCACGGTGAGGCCGACGGCGGTGGCTGTCCTGCGGTTCATCACTTGATCGCTCCATGTGTGCACACAAACGACTGACAGTGGTCAAGGACCGTAGTTGAGTTGTCAAGAGAGTGCAAACAGTGACGGTTGGTGACAATGAGGCGAACAGCCGATGTGCCCCCGATGTCGGATGGGTCGTCTGTTAGCGTCATCGATGCAGTGAGGGGGTGGTGCGCATGCCCGCGAACGGCGTGGCGATCCAGTTCGTCCGCGCGGCCGTCGACTCCACCGGGACGGCCGGGCCCGACGTCAGGCGCACGCTGGACCGCCCCGGCGCCACCCACGTCGGCTGCGCCCGCACGGTCGAGATGATGCGAGACCTGTGGCGAAGCAGCGGCGACGAACTGCTCAGCCTAGGCCCGCGACCCATCCCGCCCGGCACGTTCCGGATGATCTCGCTGGGGCTCATCCACGCACCCGACCTGCGGGCCGCCTTCGGGCGCCTGACCGAGTTCGCCTCGATCACCACGGGCTTCTCTCGCAGCCGTCTCGTCGTCGACGACGCCACCTGCCGCGTCGAGATCGCCGCCGAGCCCGGCGTCCGCGTCCCCCAGCTCGCCGCCGAGATCGTGCTCGCCCTCGTCCACCGTTTTCCCGCGTGGCTCGTCGCGCGGCGGATCGTGCCGTCCCGGCTGGAACTGCCGTTCCCCGAGCCTCCCCACAGCGACGCGTACGTGCCGGTCTTCGGCCGCATGCCCGTCTTCGACGCCCCGGCGATCTCGATCAGCTTCGACGCCCGCCATCTCACGGCCCCCGTCGTACGCGAGGAGGCCGACCTGGTGCGCTACCTCAGCCGGTGGCCCGCCGATCTGATCAACCACCGCGACTACGCCACGACCACGGCCGCCCGGGTGCGGGCCGTGCTCGAACGCGGCGGCCCCGGCGAACGCACGCGCGCCGACGACGTGGCCGCCAGGTTGTCGATCAGCGCCCAGCACATGCGCCGGCTGCTGCGCCAGGAGGGCACGTCGTTCCAGCGGATCCGCGAGGAGGTCCTGCGGGACGTCGCCGTCGCGAGCCTGGAGCGCGGCGGGGAGTCGGTGGAGCAGATCTCCTGGCGGCTCGGGTTCTCCGAGCCGAGCGCGTTCCGGCGGGCCTTCACGCGCTGGGTCGGCAGCCCGCCGGGCGAATACCGCACCCGGCACACCGTCTGACGCGGACTGTCACGCCCGGTACGCCGGCGGGCCCCGCGGCTATCGGGTGCGGCGGCGGACGGCCAGGCCGATCACGACGGCCGTACCGGCCAGGCACGACCAGGCGAACACGTCGCCGATCACCCGGTAGACCGTGGTGGCGCCGCGTACGGGCACGTCGGACAGGACCACGTGCCGGTCCCCGCCCGCGTAGTCGTGCGCGGCGAGCACCCGGCCCTGCGCGTCGAACGCCCCCGACACCCCGAACTCGGCCTGCCGGACCATCGCGTACCCGTTCTCGATCGAGCGCAGGCTCGCCTTCTGGCTGTGCACCGGGCCGATCTCCGCCCAGTCGCGCGCGGGCACGAGCATGATGTCGGCGTCCACGCGCATCAGCTCGGGAAAGTCGGCGTCGAAGCACGTCACCGTGGCCAGCCGCCCGTACGGCGTACGCGCGACCGGCACCACGCCGTCGCCCGGCGGGTAGAACTCCAGGCCGGGAATGGGATGGCTCTTGTCGTAGGCCCAGACCTGCGCGCCCGAAGGGTCGTACAGGTAGGTGCGGTTGGCCGCGTACGGCGCCCGCGGCAGCACGAGGGACACGGCGGCCTGCAGGTAGACGCCGCTCTCCCGGGCCGTGGCGGAGACCTGCCCGAGGAACGCCTGCTCGTCGGCCGCCAGGACGCCCGCCGCCTGCTCGGACCACATCACGATCTTCGCGCCCGCCCGCGCCGCCTCCCGCGTCATGGCCAGCAGGTTGGCGTTGACCTTGCCGAAGGCCGCCCGTACCGTCGCCTGATCCCGCGAAGCCACCTGCTGCGGGGTGAGGTCCGCGCTGAGCGTGGCGCGCAGGTCGCGGGTGGCCGAGGTGTCCGGGCTGATGCCGGCCACGCGCACGGTCGCGCCGTCCGGCGGGAGGAACGCGAGCCGCGCCCCGCCGGCGAGCAGGGCGAGCATGACGACGACGGCGTACGCACCCGCGGCCCGGAGCGCGTACCCCCGCAGCCGGTTCTCCCAGAGGTGGTTCGCCGTCGTCGCGAACCAGCCGATGAGGAAGCCCACGCCGTACGGGCCGGTCAGCGACACGACCTGCAGCAGCGCCAGGTCGTCGTGCTGGGTGGCGGCCGGCACGCCGAACGCGGTGCCGAAAGGGCTGAGCAGCGTCATCAGGAACTCGCAGGCCGCCAGCGCCGCCGGGAACAGCAGCAGGGACGTGACCGTGCCGGCCCTGGGGGTGACGAGCCGGTCCAGGACGTACGGGACGACGGTCAGGGTGCCCAGCGCGAGGATCCCCACCACGACGATCACGGTCATCGGCACGGCGGTCTCGACCAGCCAGAACACGCCGGCCAGCGCCGAGGCCGCCCACACCGCCGCGAGCCCGCCGAGGGCCGGTCCGGTCCGTACGAACCTCAGCAACAGGACCGGCGACAACCAGGCCGCCGCGGCGATGTCGAAACGGCCGTGCACCGCGAAGAGCCACAGCAGCGTCCCCGCTCCCAGCCAGGCCCACCGCCACCGACGTCCGCCAGGGACCGGCGGCGCGGCCTCGCTCCGCCGGTCGAGCTGCTCTGTCCGCATGTGATCCTTCCCCGCCGTCGAAGCCTCCGCCCGGCGATCACGCGGGACGGAGGTTCGACCAGTGCCTTGTACGACGCCGATCCCGTCGCGGACCGACGTTAATCCCGGCACCCACGCGAGGGCTGTGACCTCACCTCTCCTCATCCATGACCGAACCGCTCCCCGGCCTTCGTGCACCCGAGCCGCGGCTACTCGGCGTAGGGCTGGTCCGCCCCCGGGCGCTGGCTGTGGCCGAGGCTCCGGATGTAGCCGTCGGGGTCGGCGAAGGAGCCGCCGTACCCACCCCGCGGCAGTGCGCCGGCGGGTTTGAGTATCGTCGCGCCGGCCTTCGCGGCCTCCGCCATGATTTCGCCGACCCGCCCCTCGCTCCGGACGACGTACGTGAGGGCGAAGCCGCTGAAGCCGCTGCCTTCCGAGCTCGTACCCATCTGTTCGGCCAGGCCCTCGCGGCCGTAAGCCGATCCGCGAGCCTCCGTCCGATTCGATGAACACCGCCATCCCGTAGTCGTGCGTGATCGCCAGAACCCGACACTCTGGTCCGTCCTGACCGCACACGTACTGGTTCGGCCCACTCCGCTGGCCTCGGCACGAACGAACACCGGGGCAGCGTTGCAGCAGACCCGGCCCACCACTCCAGGAGAGCCGGGTAGAGCATGTCAACGCCTACTTGAGGAGTTGGCGGGCCATGACCATGCGCTGGATCTGGTTGGTGCCCTCGTAGATCTGGGTGATCTTGGCGTCGCGCATCATGCGCTCCACCGGGAAGTCCTTCGTGTACCCGTACCCGCCCAGCAACTGCACCGCGTCCGTCGTGATCTCCATGGCGGCGTCCGAGGCCGCGCACTTGGCGGCGCTCGACAGGAAGGTGAGGTCCTTCTGGGGTTCGCCGTTGATCGCTCGTTCCGACTTCGCCGCCGCGTGGTACGTGAGCTGCCGGGCCGCCTCCAGTTTCATGGCCATGTCGGCGATCATGAACTGGAGTCCCTGGAAGTCGGCCACGGGGCGGCCGAACTGCTGGCGTTGCTTGACGTAGCCGATCGCGTAGTCGAGGGCGCCCTGGGCGATGCCGAGGGCCTGGGCGGCGATGGTGACGCGGGTGTGGTCGAGGGTGGCGAGGGCGGTTTTGAAGCCGGTGCCGGGCTCGCCGATCATGCGGGTGGCCGGGATGCGTACGTCGTCCAGAATGACCTGGCGGGTGGGTGACCCCTTGATGCCGAGTTTCTTCTCCTTGGGCCCGAACGAGACGCCCTGGTCGGATTTTTCGACGACGAAGGCGGAGATGCCGCGCGCCCCCGCGGACGGGTCGGTGACCGCCATGACCGTGTAGTACTCGGAGACGCCGGCGTTCGTGATCCACATCTTGGTGCCGTTGAGCACGTACGCGTCGCCGTCCGCGACCGCGCGGGTCTTCATGGCCGCCGCGTCAGAGCCGGCCTCCGGCTCCGACAGCGCGTACGAGAACATGGCCTCCCCCCGGGCGACGGGCGCCAGGTAGCGGGACTTCAGCTCCTCCGACGCCGAGAGCAGCAGCGGGACCGTGCCCAGCTTGTTGACGGCGGGGATCAGGGAGGAGGACGCGCACGCGCGGGCGACCTCCTCGATGACGATCACCGTGGCCAGGGCGTCCGCCCCCGCTCCGCCGTACTGCTCAGGGACGTGTACGGCGTGCAGGTCGGACGCGACGAGCGCCTTGTAGACGTCCCAGGAAAACTCCTCGGTCTCGTCGGCCGCGGCGGCGTGCGGGGCGATCTTCTCGTCGGCCACGGCACGGACGGTCTCCCTGAGCAGGTCGTGTTCCTCGGCGGGCGTGTAAAGAGGGAAGCTCATGCGACAGATACTAGGACGCCCGACCATCTTGTTACCAGCCGGTACGGTTTGCGAAAGGGAGGTGGTGGCACGAAGGAGGTAGCGAGGGCCGGTAGCATGCCTCAGCAAATCGAAAGGAGCTCACTCGTGCCATATCGCCTCACGGTGATCGGGACCGGATACCTGGGGATCACCCATGCGGCGTGCATGGCCGATCTCGGATACGACGTGCTGGGCCTCGACATCGACGCCGACAAGATCAACCGGCTCAACAACGGGCAGCTCCCGATCCACGAGCCCGGGCTCGAAGAGGTGCTCCAGCGCGGGCTCGAATCCGGCCGCCTGCGCTTCACCACCTCGTACGAGGAGGTCGCGGCCTTCGGCGACGTGCACTTCATCTGCGTGGGCACCCCGCAGAAACGCGGCGAGTACGCCGCGGACGTCTCCTACACGCACCAGGCCGTCGAATCCCTGGCTCCGCTTCTTGACCGGGAGTGCCTGGTGGTGGGCAAGTCCACCGTGCCCGTCGGCACCGCCGAACGGCTGGCCGACAAGCTCGCCCGGCTCGCTCCCGCGGGCGGCGAGGCCGAGCTGGCCTGGAACCCCGAGTTTCTGCGGGAGGGTTTCGCGGTCAGGGACACCCTCAGCCCCGACCGCATCGTGCTCGGTGTGCGCAGCGAGCGGGCCGAGAAGGTGCTGCGCGAGGTGTACGAGCCGCTGGGCGAGGTCCCGTTCGTGGTGACGGACTTCGCCACGTCCGAGCTGGTCAAGACGGCCGCCAACGCGTTCCTCGCCACCAAGATCTCTTTCATCAACGCCATGGCCGAGGTCTGCGAGGCCGCCCACGCCGACGTCAAGCAGCTGTCCGAGGCGCTGTCGTACGACGACAGGATCGGCGGCCGTTACCTCAACGCCGGGCTCGGCTTCGGCGGCGGCTGCCTGCCCAAGGACATCAGGGCGTTCATGGCGCGGGCCGGCGAGCTGGGCGCGGACCAGGCGCTGACGTTCCTGCGCGAGGTGGACGACATCAACATGCGCCGCCGGGCCCGCATGGTCGATCTGGCGAGGGAGCTGGCCGGCGGCTCGTTCCACGGCTGCACCGTGGGCGTGCTGGGCGCCGCGTTCAAGCCCAACTCCGACGACATCCGCGACTCCCCCGCGCTCAACGTCGCCGTCACCATCGGCCACCAGGGCGGACGGGTCACCATCTACGACCCGATCGCGCTCGACAACGCGCGTAAGGCCCATCCCGAGCTGAACTACGGCGATTCCGCCGTCGAGGCAGTGCGCGGCGCGCACGTGGTCCTGTTGCTGACCGAGTGGCAGGAGTTCCTGGAGCTCGACCCCGAGCAGCTGGGAGCGGTGGTCGCCACCCGGCGCATCGTCGACGGCCGCAACTGTCTCGACTCCGAGCTGTGGCGCGCGGCAGGCTGGCACTACCGCGCCCTGGGCCGCCCCTGAGCCACCGCGCACGGAGCACCCGCGGCGGCGGCCGGCCGCCGTGGCTCAGAGGTCGGCGGCCTCGGCCCGCAGCCGCTCGCCCTTGGCGTACGCCTGCTCCTTCAACCGCGCCTGGAACTCCTCCATGCGCGTCCGCAGCCCGGCGTCGGAGGCGGCGAGGATGCGTACGGCCAGCAGCCCCGCGTTGCGGGCGCCCCCGACGGCCACGGTCGCCACCGGCACCCCGGCCGGCATCTGGACGATGGACAGCAGGGAGTCGAGCCCGTCGAGGTGTTTGAGCGGCACCGGCACCCCGATCACCGGCAGCGGTGTGACGGAGGCCAGCATGCCGGGCAGGTGGGCGGCCCCGCCGGCGCCGGCGATGAGCACCTGGAGGCCGCGGGCGGCGGCCTGGCGGCCGTAGTCGATCATCTCGACCGGCATGCGGTGGGCCGACACCACATCGGCTTCGAACGCCACCCCGAACTCGGCGACCGCCTCGGCGGCGGCCTTCATCACGGGCCAGTCGGAGTCGCTGCCCATGACGATGCCGACGCGCGCCTCGGAGGAACTCATGTGTACTCCCCGGTGGTGAGGTAGACGGCGGCGTGGCGGGCGCGGGCGCGCACCTCGTCGAGGTTGGAGCCGAGGGCCGTGACGTGGCCGATCTTGCGGCCGGGGCGCACGTCCTTGCCGTAGAAATGCAGCTTGATGCCCGGGTCGTGGGCGAGCACGTGCTCGTAGCGCTTGAACAGGCCGGGGTCGTCGCCCCCGAGCAGGTTGGCCATGACGACGACGGGCGCGGTCATCGTGGGCGAGCCGAGCGGCAGGTCGAGCACCGCTCGCAGGTGCTGCTCGAACTGGGAGGTCCTGGCGCCCTCGATGGTCCAGTGGCCGCTGTTGTGCGGCCGCATGGCCAGTTCGTTGACGACCAGCCCGTGCGCGGTCTCGAACAGCTCCACGGCCAGCAGCCCGGTCACGCCGAGCTCGTGGGCGATCTTCAGGCCGATGCGCTGGGCCTGGGCGGCGTCCTCCGGGTCGAGCCCGGGCGCGGGAGCGAGCACCTCGACGCAGATGCCGTCCTGCTGCACCGTCTCGACGACGGGGTAGCTGACGCCCTGCCCGTGCGGCGAGCGGGCCACCAGCACCGCCAGCTCCCGCTCGAACGGCACGAACGCCTCGGCCAGCAGCTCGACGCCGGCCTCGAACGCCTCGGCGATCTCCGCGGCCGACCCGCACACCCACACGCCGCGGCCGTCGTAGCCGCCGCGCACCGCCTTCAGCACCACAGGCCAGCCGTGCTCGCCGGCGAAGCGCTCGGCGTCGGCGGCCGTCTCGACCCTGGCCCAGGCGGGGCAGGGCACGCCGTTCGCGGTTAGCCGCTCGCGCATGAGCGCTTTGTCCTGGGCGTGCACGAGGGCACGGGCTCCGGGGTGCACGGTGTGGCCGTCGGCGACCAGGGCTCTGACGTGCTCGGTGGGCACGTGCTCGTGGTCGAACGTGATCGCGGCGCAGCCCTTGGCGAACTCGCGCAGGTCGCCGAGGTCGCGGTAGTCTCCGACCCGCGTGTCGGTGATCACCCGGGCGGCGCTCTCGTCAGGGGCCGCGGCCAGCACCCGCAGCTCGACGCCGAGCGCGATGGCGGGCGGCTGCGTCATCCGGGCGAGCTGGCCGGCGCCGACGATGCCCACGACCGGGCCGATAGGGCTGTAGGAACTCACGCCAGGTGAGCTTACCGGGACGGAACGACTTCCTCCGACGGGCGACCCTTCCAGATCATGGCAGGTTATCGGGCATGGCGGGGGTTAGGCCGCATTCGCGATGAACGTTCTTTGCGCGGTATGTTCATCCGTCTGACACCGGGCCTACACGATGACCGGTACGCTGAGGTGGTCAGGCTCGACAAGGGAAGGGACCGAGCAGAGACGTGGACTTCGTAAGACGCCTCTACGAGCGGTTCGCCTCTCTGGTGCACGAGCTGGCCAAATTCGGCAGCATCGGGGCCATCGCCTTCCTGATCGACACAGGCGCCTACAACCTCTTCCTGCTGGGAGTGGAGCTGGGGCCGCTGACCTCGAAGGTCTTCGCGACCACGATCTCGGCGACGTTCGCCTACCTGGGCAACCGCTTCTGGACGTTCCGGCACAGGGAGCAGAGCGGGCTCGGGCGCGAATATTTCCTGTTCTTCCTGCTCAACGGCATCGCGCTGCTGTTCGGGTTGCTGGTGATCGGCTTCACCACCTACACGCTCCATCTCGTCGACCCTCTCAGCGCCAACATCGCCAACATCATCGGCGTCGGGCTCGGCACGCTGTTCCGCTTCTGGTCGTACAAGAAGTGGGTGTTCCTGGAGGCCACCGAGCCCATCCCGGTCGAGCTGCCCGAGGCCGGGGTCAAGCAGGACCGCTGACCACGCGGTTGCCGCCGTTCTCCTCCGCGGGGCGCAGGAAGACGGCGAACGTGGCCGGACGCCGCCGCACCAGCTCCAGTCTCCCGCCGTCGGCGGCCGCCAGGGCGCGGGCGAGCGTCAGGCCGAGGCCGGTGCCTCCGCCGCCGCTGACGTTCCGTTCGAAGATCCGCGGGGCGATCTCGTCGGCGATGCCCTCGCCCTCGTCCGCGACCTCGATCACCACGTAGCTGTCGCCGCAGGTGGACGTCACGGTGACGGCGCCGCCCCCGTGGCGCAGGGAGTTCTCCAGCAGCGAGGCGATCACCTGGCCGAAGCCGCCGGTGGTGGCCATCGCCTTGAGCCCGCGGGTGCCGTCGAGCCGGATCTCGCGGCCCGCGTCGCGGAAGACCGGCTCCCACTCGATGATCTGCTGGCCGAGGATCTCGTCGATGGCGACGGGGTGCGCCTGCGCGTGGCGCTGGCGGCGGGCGGCGGCCAGCAGTTCGTCGATCACGGCGGTGAGCCGCTCCGCCTGGACGATCGCCGCCTCGCCCTCCTCGCGCACGACCTCGGGCTCGTCGGAGGAGGCGACGATCTCCTCCAGCCGCATGGTGAGGCCGGTCAGCGGTGTGCGGAGCTGGTGGGAGGCGTCTGTGGCGAACTCACGCTCGCGGGTGAGCAGGTCGGAGATGCGGGTGGCGCTGCGGTCGAGCACCTGGGCGACCCGGTCGAGCTCGGGGATGCCGTAGCGGTGCTTGCTCGGGCGCGCGTCGCCCGAGCCGAGCCGGTCGGCGATCTTCGCCAGGTCCTGGAGGGGGAGCGTCAGCCGGCGTGACTGGACCACGGCCAGGCTGACGGCGACCGCCAGGGCGGCCACGGCCAGAGCCACGATGAGCAGCAGGCGTGCCCCCACGTCCTGTTCGACCTGGTCGCGGTCGCGACTGATCCGGACGTAGACGCCGGTGTTGGTCTGGGCATCCTCCGTCATGAGGTGACCGGACGGCGGGGGCGAGCCGACCACGGTCACCCGGAGGGGGGTTCCGTGTTCCCAGATCTGGATGTATCTGTCCGGGTATTTCTGCTCCAGCTGCTGAGGGTCGAGCGGCGTCTCCTGGACACGGGCGTACTCCACCTCTCCCACGAGACGCTTGGCCTCGGACCCGAGCTCCTGAGCGGCCTCATCGACGATCAGGCGACTTACCACGACTCCCAGGGGGACCCCCAGCAACAGGACCGCGATGACCGCGACGACCAGGGTGGAGGTGAGCAGTCGGCGGCGCATCCGCCTACTCGCGTTCGAACCGGAAGCCGACTCCCCGGACGGTCGTGATGTAGCGGGGCTTGGCGGCATCGTCGCCGAGCTTGCGGCGCAACCAGGAGATGTGCATGTCGAGGGTCTTGGTCGACCCCCACCAGTTGGTGTCCCACACCTCCCGCATGATCTGTTCGCGGGTGACGACCTTGCCGGCGTCGCGTACGAGCACGCGCAGCAGGTCGAACTCCTTGGTCGTCAGGTGGAGCTCCTTGTCTCCCATCCAGGCCCGGCGCGAGTCGGCGTCGATGCGCACCCCCTGGACGACCGGGGTCTCGGAGGTGCCGCGCCGCAGCAGCGCACGCACCCGGGCGAGCAGTTCCGCCAGCCGGAACGGTTTCGTCACGTAGTCGTCGGCGCCCGCGTCGAGCCCGACGACCGTGTCGACCTCGTCGACGCGTGCGGTGAGTATCAGAACCGGAGTGCCGTGCCCTTCGGCGCGGATCCGGCGGGCCACCTCCAGACCATCCATTTCGGGCAGGCCAAGGTCGAGAACGATGAGGTCTATGCCGCCCGACAGGGCCCTTTCCAGGGCCTGTGGGCCATCGGGGCTCACCTCGACCTGATAGCCCTCGCGACGTAGCGCACGCGCGAGCGGCTCGGAAATCGAGGTGTCATCCTCGGCGAGAAGTACGCAGGTCATGAAGCGATCGTAGGACCTTAGGCGATCGTTTCCCGGGCACAGCGCGCGGTTTGACTCGTAGTTGACCTATCCATTGACCTGGGCAAACTCGCCTAAATATCACTTAGTCAGGATTAAATTACCGTGATTATCGACGCGAAACTCGGCGGCCCGTGCGCGACGCGCCAGAGTGAAAAATCCGCCAAGCACTTTCCACGGACGAGAACCCTCCCTGCCGCGCCGGGTAGGGAACGCGTCACGGCGGAACCGGTTGTGTGGCGAACGACCTTTTCCGGACGCCGCGCAGCGCCGATCCTCGGTCGGGGCCCGCCCGGAAGAAGGAGATGATCACGATGACCACCAGCACCGACGAGTTCGCCGACCGCCTGCTGGGATCGGCACTCGGCACCATCGACCTGCTCTCCATGCACATCGGCGACCGGATGGGCTGGTATCGCGCGCTGGCCGCGCACGGCCCGGCCGACCCCGCCGAGCTGGTCGCCCGCTCCCGGGGCCACGAGCGGTACGCCAGGGAGTGGCTGGAGCAGCAGGCCGCCTTCGGAATTCTGGAGATCGCGGAGGACGGCCGCTTCGCCCTGCCCGGCGCCGCGGCCGAGGTGCTGACCGACGAGTCGAGCCTGGCCTACCTGGCCCCGCTGGCCCGGATGCTGGCCGGCGCGTCCGTGCAGCTACCCGCGCTGCTGGAGGCCTACCGCGAGGGCGGCGGGGTGCCATGGGCGGCGTTCGGGGCCGACCTGCGGGAGTCGCAGGCCGACATGAACCGGCCCTGGTTCGAGCACGCCCTGCCGGAGGCGCTGGCCGGCGTGCCCGGCCTCGACACCGTGCTGCGGCGCCCTGGCGCCCGGCTCGCCGACGTGGGCTGCGGGGGCGGGTGGTCGACCATCGCGCTGGCCAGGGCGTACCCCGAGGCGAGCGTGGTGGGGGTCGACATCGACGGCCCGTCCGTCGAGCTGGCCACGCGCAACGCGGCGGACGCGGGGCTCGGCGACCGGGTGAGCTTCCGCCACGGTGACGCCGCCCTGCTGGACGAGGGCCGCTACGACGCCGTCTTCGCCTTCGAGTGCGTGCACGACATGCCACGGCCGGTGGAGACGCTGGCGGCGGCGCGGCGGGCGACGATCCCCGGCGGGGCCGTCGTCGTCATGGACGAGGCCGTCGGCGAGTCCTTCACGGCCCCCGCCGACGACCTCGAACGCCTGATGTACGGCTTCAGCCTGCTCATCTGCCTACCCGACGGAATGAGCGAGCAGCCCTCGGCCGCCACCGGCACGGTGATGCGGCCGGGAACGCTGCGCCGCTACGCCCGCGAGGCCGGCTTCTCCGACGTCGAGATCCTGCCCATCAAGGACTTCGGTTTCTGGCGCTTCTACCGGCTGATCCCCTGAAGCCCGTAGATCGGATGTCTCGCCGTGCGGCCTTGCTACCCTGAGGTCGCATGGCAGGCATCCCCCAACACACTTCCCCGCCGTCGCCCGATACACCCGATGACCTGACCCTCTGGTACGACGCACCTGCCACCGACTGGGAGAGCCAGGCGCTGCCCATCGGCAACGGCGCGCTGGGGGCCATGGTGTTCGGAGGGACCCGGACCGAGCGGCTGCAGTTCAACGAGAAGACGTTGTGGAGCGGCGGCCCGGGGTCGCGGCAGGGCTACGACTTCGGCAACTGGGTCACGCCCCGGCCGGACGCCCTGGCCAGGGTCAGGCGGCGGCTCGACCGCGACACGCGCATGGCGCCCGAGGAGGTGGCGGCCGAGCTGGGCCGGCCGAAGTCGGGGTTCGGCGCGTACCAGCCGTTCGGTGACCTGTGGCTCGACCTGGCGCACGACGGCGCGGCCGGCGGCTACCGCCGGGAGCTGCGCCTGCGGGAGGCCGTGGCGAGGGTCCGCTACACCGTGGACGGCGTGCGTCACGCGCGCGAATACCTCGCCGTCCATCCGGCCGGCGTGATCGCCGGGCGGATCTCGGCCGACCGGGCGGGCGCGGTGTCGTTCACCCTGCGGGCGTCCTCGCCCCACCCGGGCGCGCGGATGAGCGTCGCGGGCGGACGGCTGACGCTCAGGGGGGCGCTGGCGGACAACGGGCTGAGGTACGAGGCCCAGGTGCAGGTGGTCGCGGAGGGCGGCACCCGTACGGACGGGGACGGCTTGGTCACGGTCACCGGGGCCGACAGCGTGTTCCTGGTGGTGTCGGCGGGTACCGACTACGCCCCGGCATACCCGGCGTACCGGGGCGACGACCCGCGCGCCGCCGTCACCGCCGCCGTGGACAGGGCCGTGGCGCAGGGCTACGACGCGCTCAGACACGCCCACCAGGACGACTACCGGGCGCTGTTCGACCGGGTACGGCTCGACCTCGGGCAGCGCACGCCGTCCGTCCCCACCGACCGGCTGCTGGCCGGCTACACCGGCGGCCCGGGGGCGGACGACCGCGCGCTGGAGGCGCTGCTGTTCGCCTACGGCCGCTACCTGCTCATCGCCTCGTCACGGCCCGGGTCGTTGCCCGCGAATCTCCAGGGCGTGTGGAACGACTCCACCGACCCGCCCTGGTCCTGCGACTACCACACCAACATCAACCTGCAGATGAACTACTGGCCGGCCGAGGTGACCAACCTGGCCGAGACGGCGCGGCCGTACGACGACTTCGTCACGGCGCTGGTGGCGCCGGGCGAGGTGACGGCGCGGGAGATGTTCGGGGCCGGCGGGTGGGTGGTGCACAACGAGACGAACCCGTACGGGTTCACCGGCGTGCACGACTGGGCCACCGCGTTCTGGTTCCCGGAGGCGGCCGCCTGGCTGACCCGGCAGCTGTACGAGCACTACCTGTTCAGCGGCGACCTCAGCTACCTGCGCGAGACCGCCTACCCGGTGATGAAGGGGGCCGCGCGGTTCTGGCTGGACACGCTGCACACCGACCCGCGCGACGGCAGCCTCGTCGTCTCGCCGAGCTACTCGCCCGAGCACGGAGACTTCTCGGCCGGGGCGTCGATGTCACAGCAGATCGTCTGGGACCTGCTCACCAACGTGGCCGAGGCCGCCGCCGCGCTGAACGTCGACGCCGGGTTCCGTACGCGGGTGCGGGAGGCGCTGGACCGGCTTGATCCGGGGCTGCGGGTCGGGTCCTGGGGGCAGCTCCAGGAGTGGAAGGCCGACTGGGATGATCCCGGCAACACGCACCGGCACGTGTCGCACCTGTACGCGCTCCACCCCGGCCACCAGGTCACGGCGGAGAGCCGCGAGGGGGAGGCGGCCAGGGTCGCGCTGACGGCCCGGGGCGACGGCGGCACCGGCTGGAGCAAGGCGTGGAAGATCGGCTTCTGGGCGCGGCTGCTCGACGGCGACCACGCGCACACGATGCTGCGCGAGCAGCTCAGGCACTCGACGCTGGACAACCTGTGGGACACGCACCCGCCGTTCCAGATCGACGGCAATTTCGGTGCGACCGCGGGCATCGCGGAGATGCTGGTGCAGAGCCGACCGGGCGAGATCCACGTGCTGCCCGCGCTGCCGTCCGCCTGGCGTACGGGGTCGGTGCGCGGGCTGCGGGCCAGGGGCGACGTGACGGTGGACGCCGCCTGGCGCGACGGTGCCACCGAGCGGATCACGGTGCACGTGGGGCGTACCGGCCGGATCAGGCTCCGTTCGGCGGCCGTCGCGGCCGGCGGCCGGGTGCTGGACGAGCGCGGGGACGACGTGGGCGCGCGCCGCTGCGGGCACACGCTGGCCTGGAACGCCGCCGCTGGGGCTGCATACACCGTCGTGACGGGGGTGGGGAGTGGTCAGTCCGCCGAGGGCGGCTCGGCGTAGCGGGCGAGGTAGAGCTGCTCGCCGAGGCTGCGGATCAGGTCGAGCTCGGTCTCCAGGTAGTCGATGTGCACCTCCTCGTCCTCAAGGATCTCCTCGAAGATGCGGGCGGAGGTGACGTCGCCCTTCTCCCGCATGAGCTGGATGGCCGGGCGCAGCCGCTGCACCACCGACAGCTCCACCTCAAGGTCGGCCCTGAGCTGCTCCTCGACGGTCTGGCCGATGTGCAGCGTGCCCAGGCGCTGGTAGTTGGGCAGCCCTTCGAGGAACAGGATGCGGTCGGTCAGGCGCTCGGCGTGCCGCATCTCGTCGATCGACTCGGCGCGGGTGTGCTCGGCCAGCTTGGTGTATCCCCAGTTCTGCTGCATCTTGGCATGCAGGAAATACTGGTTGATAGCGGTCAGTTCGGCGGTCAACTGCTCGTTGAGCAGCTCGATGATCTGCTTGTCGCCCTGCATGGCAGGCCCCTTGGTGCTATCCGGCTACGCGGTCGTCAGTTCGTCAGACCGTTTCAGGATCGCACAGATTTTCCGTACACATCGGGCACAGTCACCACCCGCACCGGTGGTATCACGGATCTGCTTCGGGGTGGTCGCCCCTGCGGCAATGCAGTCGTGCACCTCGTTCTCGGTCACTGCACGACACACGCATGCGTACATCCGGGGACAAGCCTCTCTCAAGCAAAGGGGGCGCCATTAGGTTAGGCACACCTAAGGTAGCCCACTTTGGTAAGGCTTGCCTACGTTAGGTACGCCACAGTGGTGTACCCCAACGCGAGCGGGTCATTCCTCAGTGACCCCGGGCGATCCACTCCTCCAGGTGCGGGGCCTCGGCGCCGATGGAGGTGGAGTCACCGTGCCCGGTGTGCACGACGGTTTCCGGCGGCAACGTCAGCAGGCGCTCCCGGATCGACTCGATGATCGTGTCGAACGAGCTGTAGGAACGCCCGGTCGCCCCGGGCCCGCCCTTGAACAGGGTGTCACCGCTGAACAGCGCGCCCAGGTCGGGCGCGTACACGCAGACCGCGCCCGGCGCGTGGCCGGGTGTGTGCAGGATCTGCAGCGCGGTGCCGCCCAGCGTGATCTTCTCGCCGTCGGCCAGCGGTTCGTACGCCAGCGAGTCGCCGTACTGCTGCTCCCACAGCACCTGGTCGGCGGGGTGCAGCCGGATCGGCGCCCCTGTCAGCCCCGCCAGGGCCCCGGCCGCGTTGATGTGGTCGTTGTGGGCGTGGGTGCAGACGATGGCCCTGACCGCGCGCTCGCCCACCCGGTCGGCGATCGGCGCCGCGTCGTGGGCGGCGTCGATGACGACCACCTCGCGGGCGTCGCCCACCAGCCAGACGTTGTTGTCGACCTCCCACGTGCCGCCGTCCAGCGAGAACGTGCCCGAAGTGATGACGCGGTCGATCATCACAGGACCACCACCGAACGCAGCACCTCACCGCGGTGCATCTTGCCGAACGCCTCCTCAACCTGGCCCAGCTGGATCGTCTCCGTCACGAACCGGTCGAGCGGCAGGCGGTTCTGCAGGAACAGGTCGATCAGCATGGGGAAGTCGCGCGAGGGCAGGCAGTCGCCGTACCAGGAGGACTTGAGCGACCCGCCGCGCCCGAACACGTCGAGCAGCGGCAGCTCCAGCCGCATCTCCGGGGTCGGCACGCCGACCAGAACGACCGTGCCGGCCAGGTCGCGGGCGTAGAACGCCTGGTTGTACGTCTCGGGCCGGCCCACCGCCTCGATGACCACGTCGGCGCCGAAGCCGCCCGTCAGGTCGCGGATCGCCTCGACCGGGTCGTTGTCGCGGGAGTTGACCGTGTGGGTGGCGCCGAAGCCGCGGGCCCACTCCAGTTTGCGATCGTCCACATCGACCGCGATGACCTTGGAGGCGCCGGCCAGCGACGAGCCCAGCACGGCCGCGTCGCCGACGCCGCCACAGCCGATGACCGCCACGCTGTCGCCGCGCGTCACCCCGCCGGTGTTGATCGCCGCGCCGATGCCCGCCATGACGCCGCAGCCGAGCAGCCCCGCGACCTGGGCGGGCGCCTCGGCGGAGACCTTGGTGCACTGGCCCGCGGCGACGAGCGTCTTGGCCAGGAACGCGCCGATGCCCAGCGCGGGCGACAGCTCGGTGCCGTCGGTGAGCGTCATCTTCTGGGCGGCGTTGTGGGTGTTGAAGCAGTACCACGGGCGGCCGCGCAGGCAGGCCCGGCACTGTCCGCACACGGCCCGCCAGTTGAGGATGACGAAGTCGCCGGGCTCCAGCCCCGTGACCCCCTCGCCCACCGCCTCGACGGTGCCCGCCGCCTCGTGGCCGAGCAGGTAGGGGTACTCGTCGCCGATCCCGCCCTCCCGATAGTGCAGGTCGGTGTGGCAGACCCCGCAGGCCTCCACGTTGACGACCGCTTCGCCCGGCCCCGGATCGGGGACGACGACCGTCTCGAGCGAAACTTCCTGACCCTTGCCCCTGGCGATCACGCCCTGCACTTCGTACGGCATGCCAGCCATCTTGTGCCAGGAGGATGATCTCCGCAAGACATAGGGCCGCACCACGCCGAGACCTCGCGCCGAGCTCCACGGCGGTTCGTGTCAGCGGCCGTCGATCTCCCCGTCCGCGGCGTCCTCGACGAGCCGGAACAGCTCGGTGCGGACGTCCTGGATCCTCGGGATGTCGCGCAGCACGATCTCCCCCCTGTCGGAGGCGGACTCGACGGTCAGCGTGCCGCAGCCGAGCAGCCGCTCGGGGAACGTCTGGTCGGAGCTGACCGTGTTGACCTTGGCGATCGGGATCTCGTCGGTCGACTTGTTGAGCACGCCGGTGCTGATCGAGAAGCGGTGGGTGGTGAGCACGTAGCCGGTGTTCTTCCACTGCAGGTAGGGGACGAACGACCAGATCATCAGCAGGGCCAGGCAGATGACGCCGGCGGCGATCCTCGCGTGGAAGGCGAACTCCCAGTCGGCCGGGATGAAGTAGAGGGCCGCGCCGCCGGCCGCTGCGATGAGGACCAGCGCGATGAAGGGAACGACGAGCCGCTTCCAGTGAGGGTTGAAGGACCTGACGCGCCGCTCACCCTGCGTCAGACGATGGTCGGGAAGGGTCATGGGCAAATGGTGCCACCAACACCGCCCCCGCGGCTATGCCGTGCGGGGACGCCCAGGCGGCGTGCCTCAGGCCATGCGCACGTGGACGACGTCGCCCGCGCTCAGCGTGTAGTGCTCCCCGCCGGACTCCACCTGGAGGTGCCCCCACTGGTCGATACCGCTGGCCCGGCCGGTCAGCGCGTGCTGCTCGGGCAGCTCCACCCTGACCTGCCTCCCGACCGTGGCGCTGACCGCGAGGTAGGCCGAACGCAGCCCCGACGCCTCCGCGTCGCCCTTGGCGTCCACCCAGTCGTGGTAGTGGCTCTCGACCTCGCGCAGCACGGCCCGCAGCAGCGGATCCCGGTCGAGGCAGGCCGCCCGCTCGATGCCCAGCGACGTGGCGGTCTCGACGGGCAGCTCGTCGGGCCTGAGCGACACGTTCAGCCCCATGCCGATGACGACGGCGTCGTCGGAGCGCTCGGCGAGCACGCCGGCCAGCTTGCGCTCGCCGACCAGCAGGTCGTTGGGCCACTTCAGGCGCACGTCGAGCTCGGCCAGCCGGCGCACCGCCGAGGCGGCGGCGACACCGTACATCAGCGTCAGCCAGCTCTGGGCGGCGAGCGGCACCTGCGGCCTGAGCAGGATCGAGAACGTCAGGCCCGAGCGGGGCGGAGCCGACCAGGAGCGGCCCAGCCGCCCGCGGCCCGCGGCCTGCGCCTCCGCCACCAGCACGGAACCCTCGGGCGCCCCCTCCTTGGCGGCGCCGCTCAGGTCGGCGTTGGTCGAGCCGGTGCTCTCGACAACCGTGACGCCGGTCCACAGCGAGCCAGGGCGGACCAGCGCCCGGTTGAGCGCCGCCGCGTTCAGTGGCGGGCGGTCGAGGTCGGAGTAGCGGGAGTTGGCCATCCCCCCATCTTTGCTGATGGCCGTACGTACGGAGCCCCCGGGAGTGGCGCGGCAGCTCTATGGAATGAATCGTTCCGTTCTGCTATTCTGGAACAGAACGAACCGTTCCCCGAAAGGATCGTCATGATCGTCACCCCCTTCCGCGTCGAGATCCCCCAGGCCGACCTCGACGACCTGCGGGTCCGTCTCGCCCTGACCCGCTTCACCGACGAGATCGACGGAGCCGTTCAGGGGGTCGGCGTCGAACGGGTCAAGCGCCTGGTCGGCCACTGGCGCGACGGGTTCGACTGGCGGGCCATGGAGGCCAGGCTCAACGCATACCCGCAGTTCACCACCGAGATCGACGGGCAGAACATCCACTTCGTCCACGTGCGCTCCGACGATCCCGAGGCCCTGCCCCTCATCCTCACCCACGGCTGGCCCGGCTCGATCGTCGAGTATCTCGACGCCATCGAGCCGCTGTCACGCCACTTCCACCTGGTCATCCCGTCGCTGCCCGGCTACGGCTTCTCAGGGCCGACGCGGGAGCTGGGCTGGAACAACCAGCGCATCGCCAGGGCGTGGGCCGCACTCATGGCCGGGCTCGGCTACGAGCGCTACGGCGCCGTGGGCAACGACGCCGGGTCGATGATCTCTCCCGAAGTCGGCAGGATCGATCCTGAGCACGTCGTCGGCGTGCACGTCACACAGATCTTCTCGTTCCCGTCAGGCGACCCCGCGGAGTTCGCTGACCTGAGCGAGGAGGAGCAGGCCGGGCTCGCCGTGCTCGACTGGTTCTGGAAGGAGAAGGGCGCCTTCAACGTGCTGCACGCGCAGCAGCCGCAGACGCTCGCGCACGCCATCGCCGACTCCCCCGCCGGGCTCGTCGGCTGGCTCGCCCAGCTCTTCGACGACGACCTCGACGACGACTTCGTGCTGGCCAACGCCGCCATCCACTGGTTCACCGGCACCGCCGGGTCGGCGCTGCGGCTCTACTGGGAGAACGCCCGCATGGAGCAGCCGAAGGAGCCCACGACCGTGCCGACGGCGCTGGCCATGGGCGAGGGCGACTTCGCCTCGA
This sequence comes from Nonomuraea sp. K271, assembly GCF_009908215.1. Taxonomy (NCBI): domain Bacteria; kingdom Bacillati; phylum Actinomycetota; class Actinomycetes; order Streptosporangiales; family Streptosporangiaceae; genus Nonomuraea; species Nonomuraea sp. K271. Next base: position 19,250 of record NZ_JAAAHR010000140.1, read on the forward strand.
TCCGCCGCTTCGCCGAGCGCGACCACGCCGGCATCGTCTCCTGGAAGACGTTGCCGGCGCCGGCGCGCGGGCACTACGCCGCCCACACCGCTCCCGACGTGGTCGCCGCCGACGTCCGCGCCTTCTTCGACGGGCTCAGCCGGTGTTCTGCAACCCCGCCGCGACGCCGTTGACCGACAGGAGCAGGAGCGTGGACAGCCGTTCGCGTTCCCGCTCCGACGGGTTGCCGGTGCGCAGCGCGCGCAGGGCCCGCAGCTGCAGGTGCGACAGGGCGTCGACGTACGGGTCGCGCAGCTGGACCGCCCGCGACAGCACCTTGCGGTTCTCCAGCAACCGCGTGTGCCCCGTGACGCGCAGCACCAGCTCGCGGGTCCTGTCGTACTCCTCCAGCACCTGCCGGCCGAAGTCGTCCCTGCCGCCCAGCGCCAGGTAACGCTTGGCGATCGAGCGGTCGGTCTTGGCCAGCGACATCTCGGCGTTGTCGAGCATCGCGTTGAACAGCGGCCACTCGCGATAGGCCGCCCGCAGCTCCTCGACGTCGCCGACGGCCGCGAGGCCGGTGCCGAGGCCGTACCAGCCGGGCAGGTTGACCCGGGTCTGCGCCCAAGCGAACACCCACGGGATGGCCCGCAGGTCGTCGAGCGAGCGGGGGGCGCCGAGGCCGCGGCGGGCCGGGCGGGAGCCGAGGCGCAGCGTGCCGATCTCCTCCAGCGGGCTGACCAGGGAGAACCACTCGGGGAAGCCCTCCGCCTCGGTCAGCGACCTGTAGGCCCGCTCGGACGCCGTGGCGACCTGCTCGGCCAGGCCGCGGAAACGTTCGGCGGCGGCCGCGGTGCGCGCCCCGATCGCCGGCGACGAGGCCAGCAGCACGGCGTTGGCCACCTGTTCCAGATGGCGGCGGGCGATCGCGATGTGGCCGTAGCGGGCGAAGATGACCTCGCCCTGCTCCGTGACCTTGAACCGGCCCGCCACCGAGCCGGGGGCCTGGGCCAGCACCGCGCGGTTGGCCGGGCCGCCGCCGCGGCCGAGCGCGCCGCCGCGGCCGTGGAACATGCGCAGCTTCACGTCGTGCTCGGCGGCCCAGGCGGTCAGCTCCTCCTGCGCCTCGTAGAGGCGGAGCGTGGCCGCGGCCGGGCCGAGCTCCTTGGCCGAGTCGGAGTAGCCCAGCATGATCTCCATGCGCCGGCCGGTGTCGTCGAGGCGCCGACGCACCTGCGGGATGTCGAGCATGCCGGTGAGCACGCGCGGCGAGTTGGCCAGGTCCTCGCCCGACTCGAACAGCGGCACGACGTCGAGCACGGGCGCGCGGTCGCCGAGCGCGTGCTCGGCCAGCTCGTAGACGGCCGCGACGTCGTCGGCCGAGCGGGTGAAGGAGACGACGTAACGGGAGCAGGCGGTGACCCCGAACCGCTCCTGGATCCAGCCGATCACCCGGATCGTGCCCAGGACCTCCTCGGTGCGCTCCGACGGCTCGGCACCGGCCCGCAGCTCCTCCAGTGCCGCCGCGTGCACCTGTGAGTGCTGGCGCACCTCCAGCTCGGCCAGGTGGAAGCCGAACGTCTCGACCTGCCAGATGAGGTGCTGCAGCTCGCCGTACGCCTGCCGCGGCGCGCTCGCGGCCAGCGACTCCTGCGCGAGGCGCAGGTCGGCCAGCAGCTCGGCGGGCGAGCGGTAGGCCAGGTCGAGGTCGCGGCGGTGGGTGGCGGCGATGCGCGCGGCCACGAACAGCAGCCACTGCCGGTGCGGCTCACGCGGCGAGCGGGTGGCCAGCTCGGAGACGACCTCGGGGTAGGCGTCCACGGCCGTGGCCAGCGCCACCTTCAGCTCGGGGGAGCAGGGGGCGAACTGGGCGGAGGCCGTCAGCGTGCGGCCGATGCGCGAGCAGGCGGTCTCCAGGGCCGTCAGCACGTGCTCGGACTGGATCTGGACGGTCTCGCGGGTGACCCTGGCCGTGACGTTGGGGTTGCCGTCGCGGTCGCCGCCGATCCAGCTGCCGTAGCGGATGAACGGCCTGGCCAGCGGTGGGCGGGTGCCGGTGCCCTTGCCGAGGGCAGGGTCGGCCGCCGGGTCGAGCGCCGCGTCGAGCGCGCGGTAGACCTGCGGCACCATACGGAACAGCGTCTCGTCGAAGGCGGCCATGGCGGTGCGGACCTCGTCGAGCGGATCGAGCTTGGTGGAGCGGAGCTGGGCCGTACGCCACAGCAGGTCGATCTCCTCCAGCATGCGCCGCTTGCTCTCCGCCCGCTCGGAGGCGCCGCGACCCGGGGAGTTGTACTCGGTGAGCTGGCCGCTGACCCGCTGGATCGCGGTGACGACGGCGCGCCTGCGCGCCTCGGTGGGGTGCGCGGTGAGCACCGGGTGCAGCTCCAGGCCCTCCACCAGCTCGGTGACGCGCTCGGCGCCCAGCTCGCGTACGGCCTGCGCGAGCGACTCGCGCTGCACTCTGCCCTCGGCGTCGCGTTCGCGCAGCGTGCGGATGCGGTAGTGCTCCTCGGCCAGGTTGGCCAGGTGGAAGTAGCAGGTGAACGCGCGGGCGACCTCGACCGCCCGCTCGATCTCCCATCCGGCGATCATGTCGGTGATCTCGTCGGCCGAGATCTCGCCCCTGCGCGCGGCGATGACCGCCTTGCGCAACCGTTCGACGTCGGCCAGCAGGTCTTCGCCGCCCTGTTCGGCCAGCACCCGGCCGAGCAGCTTGCCGAGCAGGCGCACATCGTGGCGCAGCTCGTCCGGCATCTCGGTCACGGCGGCGCTGCGATGTTCGAGCCCCTGGTCAATCATGTTTCGAAGGGTAGCGAGTCGCCAGGAACGACCGTAGACCGGTCTCAGTCATTGGACTAGACCATTGCTTCGTGGCAGGTCAGGTGGGCTTGGACACGGCCGCCAGCAGATCGGGCATCCGGGCGAACCCGAGCTTGGCGCCCAGCCGCCTGCCGAGCACCTCGGCCAGCAGGCCGTAGAACGGCGCCACCACGCACACCCAGACCAGCCCCAGGAGCAGCCCCGCCACGAGCGGCGCCAGCAGCAGCGCCATGCCGGCCGACGCGCCGAGCGCGGAGAGGAACGCCAGCCCGCCCTGCCCGGGAGCGGCGCCGGTGAAGGCGTTCATCCGGTCGGGCACCGTGTACGGCAGGATCACGCTGGTCACCGAGCCGACGCCGAACCCGATGCCGAGCACTCCCCATCCGGCCGTCATGGCCGGCAGGATCATCGTGGGATGCCCGGTGAGCAGGCCGGTGGTGACGGCCAGCACGGTGATCAGCGGCGCGGCGACCAGCGTGCCGGCCAGGTGACGCCCGGCCAGGTCGGTGGACAGGTCACGCTCGGAGCCGAAGGCCACGGCGTTCATCCACAACGAGCGCCCGTCGATGCCGAACGCGTTGCCCGACTGCAGGGCGATCATGAGCGCGCCCACGCAGGAGATCACGATCGGTGTCCACTGGCCGCCCCCTCCCCTGCCGGGATCGCTCACCGTGAACGACAGGATGAGGGTGACGACGATGGCGCTGGCCCAGCCGACGCGGAACCTCGGATCGCGCCTGATGTAAGCCAGTTCCTTCGTCACCACGGCCGCCAGCGGCCCGTCGGGCAGGAACCGGCCGACGAGCCCGCTCCCCCTGCGTACGGACGCGGCCCGCGTGGAGGAGTCGGGCGTGACGAGGGCCCGGCTGAGCGCCTTGACCCACAGCCAGCCGAGCACCACCACGAGCAGGGCGAGCAGCGCGAGCTCGGCCAGCCCCGTGAGGCCGCCGTCGGCGAGGGCGTGCGCCGCCAGGCCGGGCGGGGTCCACCTGAGCACGGCCGCCATCTGGTGCAACAGCGCCGTGGGGTCGCTGAAGCCGCGGTTCATCAGCAGGTTGGGCAGTTGCGCGAGCAGCACCAGGGCCAGCGCGCTCACGGCCAGCAGGTCGCGCCCGCGCCGGGTGCGCAGCGCGCCGGACAGGGACGTGGTGACCAGCCTGGACGCCACCACGCAGCTCGCGAACTGCAGCAGCACGGCCGGCACGCCGATCAGGACGCCGCCGGGGCCCGACGCGACCGCGACCAGGGCGCCGCCGGTCACGACGAGCGTCGCGAGCGGCCAGACGCCGGTCACCGACGCGGTGAACATGCCGACCGCGAGCCGCCCGGTGCGCAGCGGGAACAACGACAACTTCGCGGGGTCGAGCGTGTCGTCGAGGCCGAAAGCGAGCAGCGGCACGATCATCCAGCCGAAGAAGAACGACGCGAAGGCGAGCGTCACGAGCGAGGCGGCGATGTCGCCCGGCGCCAGCCTGAGCAGGCTCATCGACAGGAAGCCGAGCGCGGCCAGGCCGGCGGCGACGACCAGGGTGAAGACGAAGCCGAGCTTGCGCTGCGTGTCGCCGCGCAGGTTGCCGGCCAGCAGCCGCAGCTTGAGCCGCGCGAACAGCAGGACGGTGCTCACCGTGCGTCCTCCGGCCGGGCGCCGAGCCAGTTCAGGCCCGCTTCGCGGTCGTGCGGCGTGCCGCCGACCAGGTCGAGGAACGCCTGGTTGAGGCTGCGCCCGCCGCGCACCTCCGCCAGCGGGCCCTGCGCCACGATGCGGCCCGCGCTCATCACGGACACCCAGTCGCACAGCCGCTCGACCAGGTCCATCACGTGGCTGGAGAAGATGACGGTCGAGCCGGACGCGGTGAAGCGCCGGAGCACCTCGGTGAGGGTGTTGGCGCTGACCGGGTCGACGCCCTCGAACGGCTCGTCCAGGAAGAGCACCGACGGGTTGTGCAGCAGCGCGGCGGCCAGGCCGATCTTCTTGCGCATGCCGGTGGAGTAGTCGACGACGAGCTTGTCGGCGGCGCCGGTGAGGTCCATCACGTCGAGCAGCTCGCCCGCGCGCTGCTCGACGTCGGCCTTGGGGATGCCGCGCAGCATGCCGTTGTAGAGCAGCAGTTCACGGCCCGACAGCCGCTCGAACAGCCGCAGGCCCTCGGGGAGCACGCCGATGCGCGCCTTGACCGCGACGGGGTCGCGCCACACGTGGAACCCGTCGACCTCGGCATGGCCGCCGTCGGGGCGGAGCAGCGCGGTGATCATGCTGAGCGTGGTCGTCTTTCCCGCGCCGTTGGGGCCGACGAGACCGGCGAAGCTACCCGCGGGGACCACTAGATCGACCCCTGCCACGGCGACCTGCGACCCGTAACGTTTGACCAGGCCATGGGTACGAACGGCATCCGTCATGGATCCACTCTGACGGACGGACTAGATTTGCGCGCATGACTGCAGCGGCTGACGACCTACCGGAAAAGCTGGACATCCATACCACTGCCGGCAAAATCGCTGATCTGGAACGACGGCTCGTCGAAGCCGCGAACGCCGGTTCGGCGGCCGCGGTGGCCAAGCAGCATGCCAAGGGCAAGATGACCGCCAGGGAGCGGGTGCTGGCGCTGCTGGACGAGGGCTCGTTCGTGGAGTTCGACGAGTTCGCCCGGCACCGGTCCACGATGTTCGGGCTGGAGGAGCGGCGGCCGTACGGCGACGGCGTCATCTCCGGCCACGGCACCATCGACGGCCGCCAGGTGTGCGTGTTCTCGCAGGACGTGACGGTGTTCGGCGGCTCGCTCGGCGAGGTGTACGGCGAGAAGATCGTCAAGGTCCTCGATCTGGCGATCAAGACGGGCTGCCCGATCATCGGCATCAACGAGGGCGGCGGCGCGCGCATCCAGGAGGGCGTGGTCGCGCTCGGTCTCTATGCGGAGATCTTCAAGCGGAACGTGCACGCCTCGGGGGTGATCCCGCAGATCTCGCTCATCATGGGGGCCGCGGCCGGCGGGCACGTCTACTCGCCGGCGCTGACCGACTTCACCGTGATGGTGGACCGGACGTCGCACATGTTCATCACGGGCCCCGACGTGATCAAGACGGTGACGGGCGAGGAGGTCACGTTCGAGGAACTCGGCGGGGCCCACACGCACAACACCAAGTCGGGGGTGGCCCACTACCAGGCCGACGACGAGGAGGACGCCCTCGACTACGTCAAGGCCCTGCTGTCCTACCTGCCGTCCAACAACCTGGACGAGGCGCCGCTCTTCGAGCCGGCCATCGACCTCGAGCCCGATCCCGAGCTCGACGTGCTGATCCCCGACTCGGCCAACCAGCCGTACGACATGCACCGGGTGATCGAGCACGTGCTGGACGACGGGGAGTTCCTGGAGGTCCACGCGCTGTTCGCGCAGAACATCGTGGTCGGCTACGGCCGGGTGGACGGCCAGCCGGTGGGGGTCGTGGCCAACCAGCCGATGCATTTCGCCGGCTGCCTGGATATCGACGCCTCCGAGAAGGCCGCAAGATTTATTCGAACATGTGATGCTTTCAATATCCCCATCCTGACATTTGTTGATGTGCCGGGTTTCCTCCCCGGAGCCGATCAGGAATGGAACGGAATCATCCGCCGCGGCGCCAAGCTGCTCTACGCCTACGCCGAGGCCACGGTGCCGCTGATCACGGTGATCACGCGCAAGGCGTACGGCGGCGCGTACGACGTCATGGGCTCCAAGCATCTCGGGGCCGACGTCAATCTGGCCTGGCCGACGGCCCAGATCGCGGTCATGGGCGCGCAGGGCGCGGTCAACATCCTCTACCGGCGCGAGCTGGCCGCCGCCGACGACCCCGACGCCGTGCGGGCCCAGCGCGTCACCGAGTACGAGGACACGCTGACCAATCCGTACATCGCGGCGGAGCGCGGTTACGTGGACGCGGTGATCCGGCCGGCCGAGACCCGGTCCCAGGTCGTCAGGGCGCTGCGCGCGCTGCGGAACAAGCGGGCCACGCTGCCCCCCAAGAAGCATGGGAACATCCCGCTATGACAAGCCATCTGCGCATTGTTCGCGGCGACGCCTCACCCGAGGAGATCGCCGCGTTGGTGGCGGTACTGGCCGCCCGGCACGTCGGACCACAACCGTCTCCCGCCCGCCGTCGGCAAACGTGGCGAAACCCCGCCAGAGGTATGCGTAAGCCTGTCCTCCCAGGGAAGTCGGCATGGCGGATGAGCGCTCTACCCTAGATAGATCCTGTGAATCGGGTGTCAAGTTCCCCGGGAGTTGGGACTATCTAGAGAAAGTAGGCGTATATAGTCAGCCGATCAACTAACACCCGCGGCCTGGAGGACGACATGGCCATCCCAGACCTCATGCCGCATCCTGTGGCAGCCAAGTACGCCGTCCTAGTGGATGTCGGTTATCTGTACGCTGCGGCAGGTGAGGTGCTGCTCGGCGCGAAGGAACGCAAGGAATATCGGGTGGCCGCCGATGAGCTCATACAGAGCCTACAGAAACATGCAGAGGAACGTATTTCTGGCGAACTCCTGCGGATCTATTGGTATGACGCAGCCCGTGACCGTGTGCCCACCGTCGACCAACGGGTCATAGCCCAGCTCCCCTGGGTCAAGGTGCGGCTTGGCAACCTGAACGCCCGAGGTCAGCAGAAGGGCGTGGACGCGCAGATCAGGAGCGACCTGGAAGCGCTGGCCCGGCATCATGCGGTCACCGACACGATTCTGCTGGCAGGCGATGAGGACATGGTTCCCGCGGTGGAGGCGGCGCAGGCCTACGGCGTACGCATCCACCTGTGGGGGGTGGAGCCGCCGTACGGCACCAACCAGGCCGAACGGCTCGTGTGGGAGTCCGACACCGTCGAAGTGATCACTGCTGATTTCCTGAGGCCCTTTTTCAGCCGCGCTCCCCAGCCCGTCCCGGTCACGCCGCCGGCCGCCGCCGCTCCCTCCCC
>NZ_JAAAHR010000141.1:0-26931 GCF_009908215.1 Nonomuraea sp. K271
CCCGGAAGGAGCCGCCCTACGCGAACGACTCCGTCGACGTGGTGACCTGGCCGCGGTGACCGGTTCCCCGCGGGAAGCGGTGATCAGGGGTCGGGCTCCGGCGGGGCGCCCGGGGGCAGGACGGGGACGTCGGGAGGGCCGTGCTCGATGAGCCGGAGCAGGGCGGCGGTGTCGAGGTGCCGCTCGACGAGGTCGCCGAGCGCGTCGAGCCGTTCTTCCCGCAGCCGGGCGAAGTCGGTGCCAGGAGCCGGCACGAAGGCCCGCCCCGCGCGATCGGCCACGTCGGCCAGGAAGGCGCGGCGGAAGCCGTCGTTCTCCAGGGCGCCGTGCCAGGAGGTGCCCCAGACGTGACCGGCCCGGCACCCGTCGAGGAACGGCTCGCCTCCTTCCACGGTCGCCCGGCCGTGATGGATCTCGTACGCGCGTACGTGCTGCCCGTAGGCGACGCCCTCCGGCCGGCCGAGCCGTTTCTCCGGCGCGAACTCGACCCGCGCCGGCAGCAGCCCCAGCCCTTCGACCCGGCCCGCGCCGGACTCCACGGTGTCGACGATCTCCCGCCCGAGCATCTGGAACCCGCCACAAATCCCCAGTACGGGCCCCTCCCTGTCGCCGACCGCCGCAGCCAGGCCGGTCGCGCGCAGCCAGGCCAGGTCGTCGACCGTGGCGCGGGATCCGGGCAGCACCACCAGGTCGGCGTCGTCCAGTTCGGCCGGGTCGGTCACGAAACGCACCACCACTCCGGGCTCGGCGGCCAGGGCGTCGAGGTCGGTGAAGTTGGAGATCCTGGGCAGCCGTAGGACCGCCACCCGCAGGATCTGCCTGCCGTGCGGCGGGCCGGCGCTCACCCTGCGGCCGTCGAGGGCCAGTGAGTCCTCCACGTCGAGCCAGAGCCCGTCGAGCCAGGGCAGCACGCCGTAGACCGGGCGTCCCGTCAGGCGCCTGAGCATGTCGAGCCCGGGTTCCAGCAGTTCGGCCGCGCCGCGGAACTTGTTGACGACGAATCCGGCAACATGGGCCTGGTCGGCGGCGTCCAGGAGCCCCACCGTGCCGTAGAACGCGGCGAACACCCCTCCCCGGTCGATGTCGCCGACGACGATCACGGGCAGGTCCGCGGCCCTGGCCAGGCCCATGTTGGCGATGTCGCCACGGCGCAGGTTGATCTCGGCCGGGCTGCCCGCGCCCTCGCACACCACCACGTCGTACTGCTTCCTGAGCCTGTCCAGCGCTTCCAGCGCCGTGGTGCGGAGCAGGTCCTTGAGCGCGCCGTACTCCATCGCGTCGACGTCGGCGACCGGGCTGCCCATGAGCACGACCTGGCTGCGGCGTTCGCTGCCCGGTTTGAGCAGGACGGGGTTCATGTCCGCGGCGGGTTCGACGCCGGCGGCCTGCGCCTGCATGGCCTGCGCCCGGCCGATCTCGGCGCCCCCGGCGGTGACGTACGAGTTGAGCGACATGTTCTGCGCCTTGAAGGGCGCCACGCGCACGCCCTGGCGGGAGAGCCAGCGGCAGATGCCGGCGGTGACCACGCTCTTGCCCGCGTCGGACGTGGTGCCCGCGACCAGCAACGCTCCCTTGACCATGCGAGCACCGTACCGGAGCCGGCAGCTCGTGAAATTTCCGCGAAATCCACCATTTACGAACGCTGTGACTTCTGCCACTCTGGCTAGAACGTTGCCCTAGAACGTGATTCTAGAGTTACCTACTGAAAGGGTGGGCATGGTCGGTACGTTGGGCTCTCCACGCGCCGGCGCCATCGACGCGCAGGCCCGCGCGCCATTCGGCTGGGCGCCGCTGATCGTTCTGTTCATCGTCGGACTCGTCGACCGCATCGAGCACAACCTCCTGTCGGGCGTGCTCCCTCTCATCCAGCGCGAATGGGGCTTCAGCGACACCGCCGCCGGCTCCATCCCGACGGCCGCCGCCCTGGCCGCCGCGATCGTGTCGCTGCCCGCCGGCTACCTGGCCGACCGGTTCAGCCGTACGCGGATCATCGCGGTGGTCGTCTTCGTCTGGGCGATCGCCACCCTCGGCTCCGGCCTGGCCACCGGCTTCGTCATCTTCTACCTGATGCGCGTGCTGCTGGCCGCCGCCGAGAACATCGACAACCCGGCCGCGGGCAGCCTGCTCGCCGACTACTACCCGCCGGTCAGCCGCGCCAAGGCGTACGGGCTGACCCGCGTCACCACCTACCTGGGCGGCGTCGGCACCCTGCTCGGCGGAGTGCTGGCCGAGATGTTCTCCTGGCGTACGGCCTTCCTCGTCATGGTCGTCCCCGGCGTGCTCACGGCGCTGCTGGTCTGGTTCCTGCGCGAACCGCGGCGCGGCGAGCTGGACCGGCTGGTCGCCCAGGGAGACGCCGCCCCCGCCGCGCCCCCGGCGGAGCCGAAACCGCCGTTCTGGCGGCAGTTCAGGAAGGTGCTGGCCATCCCCACGCTGATCTTCGTCTGCATCGGGCTGTCCTTCCTCACGCTCGGCCTGGCCGGCATCTTCTACTGGCTGCCCACGCTCATGGTGCGCAGTTTCGACGTCGGCGTGGGCACCGCCGGCTCGCTGAGCGGCCTGATCACCGTCGCGGGCACGCTGACGGGCACCCTCGTCGGCTCGTGGCTGGGCCGCAAGTGGCACGGCAGCCGCAGGGGCGGCCGGCTGCTCGCGGGCGGCGGCGGCATCACCGCCGGCTCGCTGGTGCTGGCGCTCGCCCTGTCGATGGACTCGATCGCCGCTCTGACGGCGCTCGTCCTGCTGGCCTGCTCCCTGATGTCGATCGCGATCCCCAACATGACGGCGTGCGTGGCCGACGTGGTGCCGGCCGCCTCGCGCGGCCTCGGCTTCGCCGTGCTGCAACTGCTCATCACGGCGGGCGGCGCCTTCGGCTCCCTCATCGTCGGCATCGCCTCCGACCGGCTCGGCTCGCTGCTGTCCGGCATGTACCTGCTGGTCATCCCGATGGTGGTCGGCGGCCTGCTCACGCTGGGAGCGCGGGCGTCGTTCGAACGCGACGCGCGCAAGGTCCTGGAGGACGCCGCCCGCCGGCCCTAGGCTGGACAGATGCCGTCAAGCCTGCCCATCTGCCGCACCTGCGGCGTCCAGTACGGCGAGCCGCGCCCCGACTGCCCGATCTGCGAGGACGAGCGCCAGTACGTCGGCTGGAACGGCCAGCAGTGGACGACCCTCGCCGGGCTGGCCGAGGAGGGCCATCGCGGACGGGTGGAGGAGGAGGGCCCCGGCGTGGTCGGCATCGGCACCGCCCCGCCCACGGCCATCGGCCAGCGAGCCCTCCTCGTCCGCACCCCGGCGGGCAACGTCATGTGGGACATGGTCTCCTACCTCGACGACCAGCTGATCGCCGAGGTGAGGGAGCTGGGCGGGCTGTCGGCCATCGCCGTCAGCCACCCCCACTTCTACGGCTCCATGGTCGAATGGTCGCGGGCCTTCGGCGACGTCCCGATCTACGTCCACGCCGCCGACCGCCGGTGGGTGGCCCGCCCGGACGACGCGGTGGTCTTCTGGGAGGGTGACACTCACCGGCTCACGGACGACCTGACGCTGATCAACGCGGGCGTGCACTTCGCGGGCGGCCAGGTGCTGCACTCGTCGGCCGGCGACGGCGCCCTGTTGTCCGGCGACATCGTCCAGGTCGTGCAGGACCGGCGCTGGGTGAGCTTCATGTACAGCTATCCCAACTACATCCCCGAACGCCCGCACGTCGTGCGCCGCGCCCTGTCCCTGCTGGAGCCGTACGCGTTCGACCGGGTCTACGGCGGCTGGTGGAAGCGCGTCGTCCGGACGGACGGAGCGGCGGCCGTGCGCCGCTCCGCCGAACGTTATCTCGGCTTCGTCGAGGAACGTTAGGCGTCAGCCCTGCGGCGGCCTGCGCTGCTGCTCCTCCTGTCCCGCCTGCCCCTGCTGCTGTCCCGGCTGCTGCTGTCCCTGCTGCTGCTGTCCCTGCTGCTCCTGCTGGGCGCGCCGCTCCTCTTCCGAGCCCGCGGCGCCTCCGCCGCCGTAGCGCTGCTGCACCGCGTCGGCCCCCTTGCTGATGTGCTCGTCGTACTTGTGCCCGGTGCGCTGCTTGGCGTATTCCTCGGCGCGGTCGAGCACCTGGTCGGCCTGCTTGGAGTGCCCCCTGGCCAGGTTCTCCGCCTTCTTCAGCCATTCTCCGATGCGGCTCATGACCGTTTCCCCGTTTCTTTCCGGCTACGGTCGCCCCCTACCCGGAGCCAAACCCATGATGTTTCCCCAGGTCAGCCGAACAGCGGCCGGTTGGCCACGCTCCAGGCGATCCTGCTGCTCATCTCGTCGAGGTATCCCTCCTCGACCCACCGCGCCTGCGGCTGGTGCCCGGCCTCCGCCATCGTGCGTACGTGGGCCGCCACCTCTCGCTGGACCTCGATCACCCTGTCGGCCAGCCCGGCGGCGCCGGTGAGGCCGTAGGCGGCGGCGAACGACTCCAACCGGCGCCGGCGGTCGGGCGGCTCGGGGTAACGCAGCCAGCGCAGGCACTCGGCGTCGTCGCGGAAGGGCGCCAGGTATTCCAGGGCGTAGGCGACGTCGTGCAGGCGATCCGCCGGCCGGGCGTAGTCCCAGTCGAGGATCCCCACGGGGACGTCCCCCTGCCAGACGATGTTCCACGGCCCGAAGTCGCCATGACAGACCAGCTCGGCGCCGTCCAGCCCGCGCTGCCCCGTGTGCCAGACGAGCTCGGGCGGCGGGTCGAAGCCGGCGACCGCGTCGTGGTAGTCCCGCAGCAGCCGGGCGCAGGTGGCGGGCCCGGCGTCGCCCGCCACCTTGGCCCAGCCCCGCGGCCCGGACTCGCCCTCCAGGTAGGTGAGGACCTCGCGTCCTTGCTCGTCGGTCCCGAGCACCCGCGGCGCGTAGGGGAACCCGACGCCCTCAAGATGCCGCAGGAGCGCGTGGACCGCCGGCGTCCACGGCTGGGCCGGCCTGCGCACGGTGTCGCCCACGCGCACCACCCGCCGATGCTGCGTGTCCTGCAACACGATCTCCTCGGCCATGGGACCCGAGCTCCTTACCGATCGCCTGCCGCTGATGTCCACAATGCCTTGCCGGTCGCGTGCCGCCCATACCATTCGCGCATGACCACGTACGACTTCACGCTCACCGCGGAGGGCCCGTTCGACTTCGGGGCCTTGCTGCGTTTCGTCGAGGAGTGGCCGGCGACCAGCGCGCTGCCGTCCGACGGCCGCTCGCTGCGTTTCGCGTACAACGCGGAGGCCGACTGGCTGCCGATCGGCGTGACCGTGACGACCTCGCCCGGTGGGGTCGCCGTCACCACCACCCGTCCCGCGGGGCCGCAGATCCGGGGCGAGGTGGCGCGCATCCTCTCCCTCGACGTCGACGGCGCCGGCTTCGCCAAGCTGGGCGAGGCCGACCCGGTGCTCGGCGACCTGCAGCGGCGCAGCCCCGGCCTGCGGCCGGTGTGTTTCTGGAGCCCGTGGGAGGCGGCCTGCTGGGCGGTGGTCGTGCAGCGGTCCTCGATGATCGTCGCGTCCAGGATCAAGCAGCGCATCGCCGAACGCCACGGCGCGCGGGTCACCGTGGACGGGCGGACGTACGCGGCCTTCCCGCCGCCCGTGTCCCTGGTGGACGCCGGCGGCCTCGGGCTGCCGGCGCAGAAGGAGGAGTGGCTGCGCGGCCTGGCCCGCGCGGCGCTCGACGGCGTGCTCACCACCGAGCACCTGCGTTCGCTCTCCCCCGAGGACGCCCTTGCCGAGCTGCGTTCCCTGCCCGGGGTCGGGCCGTTCTCCGCCGGCCTGATCCTGATCCGGGGCGCCGGAGCTCCGGACGCGTTCCCCGGTGACGAGCCGCGCCTGTTCGCCATCCTGCGCGAGGCGTACGGCCTGCCCGAGGACGCGCCGCCCGCCGCTTACCGCCGGCTGGCGGAGGCGTGGCGGCCGTACCGTTCCTGGGCCTCCTTCCTGTTCCGCGCGTCCACGTACGGCACGCCTCACGGCGAGTAATCGATTTCCACCAGCCTATTCGCCGACGGTCCTCCGGTCGGCGGAGGAGAAGCTGATCACGAAGACCGCCTCGTCGTCACCCACGTTCGTGGCGTTGTGCACCACGCCGGCGGGGATGCTGATCGTGTCACCGGGACCCATCGCGACCCGCTGGTCGCCCGCGGCGTGCTCGATCGTTCCCTGGAGCACGTGCAGGACCTCGTCGCAGTTGGGATGGTAGTGGCGGGGGTTGGCCTGACCTGGCGCGATGTGACAACGTCCGACCGTCATCGTGGCCGAGTTGCCCAGCCGGCCCGAGACCATCCACTCCAGCCGGCCCCAGGCGGTGTGCTCGACCTCGCGGTCCTCCCGCCGTGCCACGTACGCGCTCATTCGCTCTCCCTCGCGATCGTCACCGTGGAGCCCGGAGGCGTCTCCCGGTACGCCTCGAACAGGCGCATGATCTCCAGTGCGTCGTCCAGCGTGCCCTTGACCGGCGGCCTGTCCGACAGGACGCTGTCGCAGAAGTGCCGCACCTCCGGCGCGTACCCCAGATAGAACAGGTTCTTGTTGGACAGCTGGCCGAGGGAGAACTCCGGCTCCCACACCAGCGGCGCCACCGCGTCGTCCACCACGAACGACGCGTCCCTGCCGTAGTCCCTGCGGGCTCCCGGCCGGTAGTAGGTGAGCCGCACCCCGTTGTCCACGATCACGTTGGCGCCGCGGCCGACCACCTCCAGCCGTTCGAGCGGCGAGGTCGCGGCCACGCCCGCGACCAGGTGCAGCGAGCCGATCGCCCCCGAGGCGAACCGCAGCGTGCTCACGCTGCTCCCGCCGCCCGGCTCCCACTCGTACGACAGCCGCTCGACCGGCCCCATCAGGTGTGTCAGCACCGCCGCCGGGTGGTAGACGTGGTCGAGGAACCAGCGCATGGCCTTCAGGTCGTGCCGGCGCTCCATCGGCGGCAGCGCCTGCGGATAGCGTACGGAGATCGACGAGACCGGCCCGAACGCCTCCGAGGCCATGATCGAGGCGACCTTCTCCACCGCGGGCGTGAAGATCTTCTTGAGGCCGGCCATGACGAACCGGCCCGTCTCCGCCGACACCCGCCGCAATCGCAGCACCTCGGCGACCGAGGCGGCGACCGGCTTCTCCATCCACACGTGGGCGCCCGCGCGCAGGCAGTCGAGGGCGAGGTCGGTGGCCTGCACCCGCCCGGTTCGCTGGTCGTAGGAGGTGACGATGAAGACGGCCGCGGGCTTCTCCTTGGCCAGCATCTCCCGGTGGTCGGTGTAGGGGGCCGCCCTTCCTGACGGCCCGCCGAACATCCGCGCGTACGCCGCCGCGCGCTCCCGCCGCACGTCGCACACGGCGGCGAGCTCGACCGGGGCGTACTGGAAGGCCGGATAAACGTTGCGGTAGGAGTGCTCTCCCGCGCCGATGAAGGCGCAGCGGACACGTTCGTCGTACTCGAACTGGTAAGTGACGCGGTCTGGCACGCGGGCCTTCCTCTCCCTCACGGACGCTCGACCGGGGGCGCGTACGCCGATCTCCTTCCCGCGCGCCTTGACAGCCCCAGGGGCGCCGGATATTGCTAGAAATCGATTACTCAAACATTAGCAGAACGATCCGCGCCCCCCAGAGGGCCGGCTCACGGAGGGATCACCCGTGGCGAGAAGGCCCAACATCCTGTTCCTCATGAGCGACGAGCACCGGCCCGACGCCGCGGGGTTCGCCGGCGACCCGGTGGCGCGCACGCCGGTGCTCGACGCGGTCGCGGCGGAGGGCGTGGTCTTCACCAACGCGTACACGCCCTCCCCCATCTGCGTGCCGGGACGGCAGTCGATCATGGCGGGGCAGTTCCCCAGGACCACGGGCTGCGAGCGGTTCGGCGAGGACCTCACACCCGGCCACATGACGTACGCCCGCCGCCTCGCCCAGTACGGGTACCGCACGGTCGCCGCGGGCAAGCTGCACCACACCGGCACCGACCAGATGCAGGGCTGGACCCACCGCATCGGCATGGACTCCGGCATCTCCCACCGCCACATCCCCGGCCGCGACGAGGCGTCGTACGCCGGGCTGCCGGAGCCGATCCACCACAAGTGGCCCATGGCCAAGGAGGTGCGGCGCGCGGGCGTCGGCCGCCCGCCCTACCTGGCGGCGGACGAGTACGCGGTGGACGGCGCCGTCCAGTACGCGCACCAGCACTTCGTGGACTCCTACTACGACCGGCCGATCCCCGAGGTGCCGCTGCTGCTCAAGGTCAGCCTGTGGCAGCCGCACTATCCGTTCCAGGTGCCCGACCGCGAGTTGTTCGACCACTACCTCACCCGTGTCCGCCCCTACTCCGGCCAGCGGCTGTCCGGCCATCCGGTGCTGGGCGGCGACCGCTTCGTCGTGCGCCCGGGGATCGAGGTGAGCGAGCGTGAGCACCGGCGCGCCACCGCGGCCTACTACGGCATGATCGAGCTGGCCGACCGGATGTACGGCCGGGTGCTGGACGCGCTGCGCCTGGCCGGCCAGGACCTCGACGACTGGATCATCGTCTACACCAGCGACCACGGCGAGATGCTGGGCGAGCACGGCGTCTACGAGAAACAACGCTTCTACGAGGCCAGCGTCCGCGTGCCTCTCATCATCCGCTGGCCGGCCCGCTTCGTCCCGCGCACGGTGGAGCGCAACGTGAGCACCTGCGACCTGTTCGCCACGCTCTGCGACCTGGCCGGCGTGCCGGCTCCCGGCGGATTGGACAGCAGGTCGCTGGCCGGGCTGATGTCCGGCGACGAGGAGGGCTGGCCCGACGAGGCCGTCTCCCAGTTCGGCGGCAACCGGCTGATGATCAAGCAGGGCGTTCTGAAGTACCAGTGGTACGGCGCCGAGGGCCCCGAGGTCCTGTTCGACCTGGCCAAGGACCCTCAGGAGAGCACCGACCACGCCGCCGACCCCGCCTACGCCGCCGCCATGACCGCTTTCAGGGCTCGCCGCGACGCCCTGGGCTTCCCTTCGGAGAAATCGATTGCGCCCTGAGCGGTCACAGCTCGGCGCCGGCGATCAGCGGTAGTGGACCCCGACCTCGGAGACGGAGGTGAAGGTGTGCGAGCCGCCCGGCACCCCGATCACCCGTACGCCGTCGGCCACCGCGGGCGCGAAGCGGAACGTGTAGGTCCTGCCGGGCCCCGCCGTCCGGTCGTAGGGGTAGGCGGGGGTGATCCGCTGGTTCCGCACGTCGGTCCACCGGCCGTTCCTGCGCACTTGCACGCGCAGGTCACGGGCGTACCAGCCGCCGTCGGCCGGCATCGCGCCGGTCGTGTAGCGCACCTCGTTGACGTGCCGCACGCGCGGCCACGTGTACCCCCACCAACTGGTGCTCTTCACCTCGTTGTTCCAGTCGTCCTCGGACGCCGTCAGGTCGCCGTCGTTGTAGATCGACGTACGTCCGGCGCGGGTCACCCGCTCGTACGGCGTCGTGCCCGGGTCCGTGGCCAGGTTGCGGGCGGCGTCCTTACGGTTGTCCGGCGCCGAGAGGGCGCGCGGTGTGACCCGCAGTTCGCGCAGGTTGAAGTTGTAGACGGTCTTCGGCGTCGCGCCGCAGGGGCCGCAGACGTTCGACTGCGCCCACATCGTCCGGCCGTCGGCGCTGACGAACTTCGACGGGATCGTGGGCGCGTAGCCGCCATGCTTGTCCTGGGTCCACCCGACGCCGAAGTCCTTCGCGCGGATCTTGCTCCACGGGCCCCACGGGCTGGGCGCGTCGTAGATCGTCCACTGGAAGGCGTTCCAGGTGGTGAACAGGTAGCGGCCGAGCGGCTTGTTGTAGACCACGCCGCCCTGCGCGATCAGCACCTTGTCGTGCACCCCGTCCTCGTGCACCCTCTGGTAGACGCGCTCCTCGTCGTGGATGACCGGCGCCCTGTCGCCGATCTCGGCCGACCAGGTGGCCCGCCCGCCCTGGGTGCCGGTGTAGAACTCCCAGGCCGAGCGGTCCTGGATCCGGTCCTTGGGCACGCGGCCGAGGTGGACGTCGGTCTGCTGACGCCAGTTGTCGTCCAGCCCGTACGCGTAGACGTAGCCGTCCACGGCGTCGGCGTAGTCCTTGCCGAAGTCCAGGAACATGATCGTGGTGAAGACGGAGCCGGCGAACATCGCCTCGCCGGTGTGCCAGGTCCAGGTGCGGCCGTGATCGGTGGACCTGGCGATGGTCGCGGCGGGCGCGCTGTCGAACGTGTGCTTCTTCAGATCCTGCACGGCCAGGTAGAGGTCACCGCCGACGCAGGCCATGCCCGTGGGCTTGCGGTTGTAGCCGGCGCCGCTCCAGATCTGCCCGACCTGGTCACCCTTGGCGACGAGCGTGCCGGCCAGGTTGTCCTGCTCGGGGGTGCCGGTGATCCGGTTGACGCCGATGTCGGTGCCCGGCAGGGGGCCGAAGCCGCGGCCGTCGCCGTGGGCGGCGTACAGGTTGTCGTCGTCCGACCAGCAGGAGGGCCACAGGTCGCCGCCGCTCGGCGAGGTGACCGCGCTGCGCTCGCCGACGCGGATCGTCGACGGCCACGTGCTGTCGGGCGGGGACGACGACGGGGCCGCGTGCACTGTCGCGGGCCCGCCGTCACCAGAGCCGGCGTGCGCGGAAGACGTCGCGGCCAGCGGCAGGACGAGTACCAACAGGGGCAGGACGGCACGTCGTACAGGGGCGAATCGGGGGGTCCGCGCGGGGGCGTGGCTCATGCGCACTCCTGGGAAGGCAAAGGGGCTCTCGGCGGGGTTCTCCAGATTCCCTCGTCACGCTATGGTGCGAGTAATCGATTTCTAGGAAACTAGGCGGAATCGGAAGCGATCGTCAAGGGAGATCCACAGTGAAAGACCGGCCGAACGTGGTGCTCGTGTTCATGGACGACATGGGGTACGGCGACATGGGCGCGATGGGCGGCACCGTGGTGAAGACGCCACGGATGGACAGCGTGGCGGAGAACGGCATCACCTTCCGTCACATGTACTCCGCCGCACCCGTGTGCACGCCGTCCCGAGCCGCGCTGATGACCGGCAGGTACGCCCAGCGGGTCGGCCTCCCGCGCGTGATCTTCCCCCACGAGGGTGAGGGTCTGTCCGGCTATGAGCGCACGGTTCCCGAGGTGCTCAAGACGCGCGGATACCGTACCGCCGGGTACGGCAAGTGGCACCTCGGCTGCCGCCCCGAGCACAACCCCACGCGGCACGGGTTCGACGACTTCTTCGGCCTGCTGTACAGCAACGACATGGACCCCGTGCACCTGTACGACGGCGAGAAGCCCGTGCAGAAGGAGGTGGAGCAGGCCGAGCTCACCAAGCAGTACACCGACCGGGCGATCGAGTTCATCGAGCGCGGCGGCGACGATCCGTTCTTCGTCTACCTGGCGCACACGATGCCGCACATCCCGCTGCACGTGGAGGAGGGTTTCCGCGGCACGTCCAGGGGCGGCACGTACGGCGACACGATCGAGTGCATCGACTTCCACCTCGGCCGGATCCTCGACCGGCTGGAGGAGCTCGGGCTCGCCGAGGACACGCTGGTCATCGTGACCAGCGACAACGGGCCCTGGTTCGAGGGCAGCACGGGCGGGCTGCGCGGGCGCAAGATCGACACCTGGGAGGGCGGGATCAGGATGCCGTTCGTCGCCCAGTGGCCGGCCAGGATTCCCGCCGGGTCGGTGTGCGACGAGCCCGCCTGCTTCATCGACCTCCTCCCGACGCTGGCGGGGCTGACCGGCGCCGAACTGCCGGCCGACCGGCCCATCGACGGGATCGACATCGGACCCGCGCTCACCGGCGGGCCGATGCCGGAGCGCGAGGCCCTGTACTTCTTCCACCACTGGACCCTGAACGCGCTGCGCCAGGGCAGATGGAAGCTGCACGTCGACCGCAACCCGCAGCCCGACCGCAGGGAGCTGCCCCAGCTGTTCGACCTGGAGACGGACCCCGGGGAGGCCTACAACGTCGCCAACCTGGAGCCCGAGGTCATGGCCCGGCTCACCGAGCTGGCGACCTCCTTCGCCACCGAGATCACCGCCCAGCGGGTCGAGGCCGAAGGACGCGCCGCCGGCCGCTGCGCCTGACCCCCGGCCGCACCTCGACGTGGCCGCGAGCGCCTCCCCGGCCGCCCCCAGGGCCCGGCCGGAGGCGCCGGCTCGGCCCCGCACGCCCGTCGGCGCCGGCATTGCCCCTCGATAATGCCTGTTTCAGCGTCGCTCACGTGACTCTTGACACTGCTGTGCGTCGCCGTTACGTTGCTTGGAAATCGATTACTCGGAACCACGACCGCCTGCGCACGTCGAAGGTCGCGCCGTGTTCATCAACAGGAAATCCGCGATCCCGCCCGGCTCTTGGGGGTGCGTCATGCCCGAAGCGGGATCGCCGCGAAAGGTGGAAGTGATGCACACCCTGAGCCGCCGGCGGTTCATGCAGACGACCGGCCTGATGGGGCTGATGGCCGCCGCAGCCGCGTGCGGCGGGACGAGCGGCGCCGGCTCCGGAGGGTCGGCGGGCAGGCTGACGTGGTGGGACGCCCAGGAGAGCGGCCAGGAGGCCAAGGAGGCGCTGTTCAAGAAGTTCGCCGAGTCGCCCGGCGGCGTCCCCGTCGAATACACGCACGTCAGCGCGGCCAAGTTCCCCCAAGCGCTCCAGCTCGCCAAGCAGAGCAAGCAGCTTCCCGACATCCACGTCAACGTGGGCATCGGCGCGCAGGTCGAGCAGCTCATCAAGGACGGCTGGGTGGCGCCGATCGAGCTCGGCGAGGCGGCGCTGAAACGGCTGGACGACCAGCTCTACGAGGGCATCCACACCTTCGAGGGCAAGGTCTACTCCTGGCCGATCTACCACTACCGCTCCTACATGGCCGTCACCTGGTTCGACACCCAGCTGGTCGCCAAGGCCGGCCTCGACCCCGACGCCCCGCCCACCACCTACGACGAGTTCCGCGCGGCGTGCGCCGCGACCCAGAAGGCGTCCGGCGGGGACTCCCACGGCTTGGCCTGGTGCATCGGCATGCCGATCCGGCTCGGCTTCGCCATCGACAAGATGGCCCAGGCGGGCGGGTTCCAGGGCGCCGACGGCTGCCTGTTCAAGACCGGCGAGTACGCCTACCACGACGACGCCTTCGTCAACGCCATCGAGTTCATGTTGTCGCTGCAGAAGGACGGCCTGATCGCCCCCGGTTCACGGTCATGGAGCGACGACGTGGCACGCGGGCGCTGGGCGGCGGGCGCGGCGACGTACTTCATCAGCGGGCCGTTCACCGCGGGCTCGACGCTGGAGACCGTCCCGCAGTGGAAGGACAAGCTCGGCGTCGGCCCGGTGCTCGTGCCCGAGGCCGGCAAGAAGGTGGCCACCTACTCGGGGCCGCGCGAGGGCACCTACTGGCTCTCGCCCACCTGCAAGCACCCCAAGGAGGCCGGCCGCCTGCTCGGCGACTACTTCGTCACCGACTCCTACGCCGTCGACCTGGCCAACGCAATGCTCCAGCCGCCGAGCGACATGGAGGCGGTCGCCAGGTCGAACGCGCACCCGGCGTACAAGAAGCTGGTCGGCTGGTTCGCCGAGCAGGCCTACCTCTGCCCGGCCCCGGTGGTGCGCAACCCCAAGGGCATGACCGCGTACCAGGCGGAGACCAAGGAGGTCACCCCCGGGCTCGGCGACATCGTGCAGGGCGCGTTCACCGGCGACATCCCCGACTACCGAAAGGCGCTCAAGGAGCTCAGCGACAAGATGACCGCCGAGCGCGACCGGGCCATCGCCGCGGCGAAGGCCAAGGGCGCCGAGATCAGCGTGGACGACTGGGTCTTCTCCAACTGGAAGCCGGAGAAGGACTACACCCGGGAGATGTACGGCTGATGCCGCCCGCACCCCCCAACGTCGTGCTCATCGTGGCCGACGATCTCGGGCCAGGCGACCTGGGCGTGCTCGGGTCGCGGGCCGTCCGCACCCCGCACCTGGACGCCCTCGCCCGCCACGGCCGCCGCTTCACCGCCGCGTACGCCGCCGCGGCCACCGACACGCCGTCCCGCGCCGGCCTGCTCACCGGCAGGTACGGCGCCCGCCTCGGCCTGCCCCACTCGCTCGGCCGCGGCGCGGACGCGGGCCTCGGGCCGGGCGCGGTCACCATCGCGTCGGCGCTGCGGGCCGCCGGGTACGCCACCGCCTGCGTCGGCCAGTGGCGGCTCGGCGACCGCCCCCAGGACCATCCGCTGCGGCACGGCTTCGGCCGTTTCCACGGCACGATGTACGGCACGGATGTCTCGCCCCTGCCGCTGGTCGAAGGCCACGAGGTGGTCAGGGACGACTTCGACGTCTCCGGCGGGATCGCGCACTTCACCGCGAAGGCGCGGGAGTTCGTCGCCGAACGACGTGAGCAGCCGTTCTTCCTCTACCTGTCCTACCTCGACCCCCACGTCCCCTACCGTCCCGACCCCGCCTTCGCGGGCAGATCGGCGGCGGGTGCGTACGGCGACGTGGTGGAGTGCCTGGACCACCACGTCGGCGCGCTGCTGGGCGAGCTGGACAGGAACGGGCTGCGCGGCTCCACCCTCGTCATCTTCACCAGCGACAACGGGCCGCGTTACGAGGGCGCGAACCAGCGGCGCCGCGGGCGCAAGCCGGAGGTGTACGACGGCGGCGTGCGCGTGCCGTTCCTGGTCCGCGGGCCGGGCAGGGTGCGGCCGGGAGCGGACCACGAGCCGATGTCGCTGGTGGACGTGCCCGCGACGCTGGCCGCTCTGTGCTCGGCCCCCATGCGCGACCTCGACGGGTACGACCTGTCGCCCCGGCTCGCCGGGCACGCCGCCGGCCGTCCCCCCGTCTACCTGTTCTTCGGCCCCCACCTCAACGCCGCCAGGCACGGCCGGTGGAAGCTGCACGTACGTTTCTCCAGCGACCGGACGGCGTACATGCCGCAGCTCTTCGACGTGGCCGCCGACCCCGGCGAGACGTGCGACGTGAGCTCCCGGCACGCGGACGTCGCCGAGCGGATGAGGACCGGCTTGGAGGAGTTCGCCCGGACGGTGGAGGCCTCATGACCGTGGCGGCCACCCGCCGGCAGGTGCTCCAGGGCGCGGGCGTGCTCGCCGGTCTGGCCACGATGGCCCAGGCGGCGCCCGCCGCCGCGCGCCGCGCCCCCAACGTGATCATCGTCTACTGCGACGACCTGGGCTACGGCGACCTGTCCTGTTACGGCGCTCCGCTGATCCGCACGCCCGTGGTGGACCGCGTGGCCGCGGGCGGCATGCGTTTCACCACGATGTACTCCGCCTCGCCGCTGTGCACGCCGTCCCGGGCCGCGCTGCTCACCGGCTGCTACGCGCCCCGGGTGAACCTGCCGTACGTCCTCGACCCGCGCGACACGAACGGGCTCGCGCCGAGCGAGGTCACCATCGCCGCCTACCTGCGCGAGGCAGGGTACGCCACCGCGTGCGTCGGCAAGTGGCATCTCGGCGCGCCGCCCCGCTTCCGGCCGGACAAGCACGGATTCGACCGGTTCTACGGCCTGCTCGGCAGCAACGACTGGAATCCCAGCCCGGCGCTGTACGACGGTGACCGCGTCGTCGAGGACCCCGCCGACCAGCCGTCCCTGACGCGCCGTTACACCGAGCAGGCCGTCTCCTTCATCCGCGACCACGCCGACCGGCCCTTCTTCCTGTATCTGGCGCACACCATGCCGCACGCCCCGCTGTCCGTGGAGCCGGAGTTCGCCGGGCGCTCCGCCGGAGGCGACTACGGCGACGCGGTCGAGGCCGTGGACCACTACCTCGGCGTGCTGCTCGGCGAGCTGGACAGGCTCGGCATCCGGCAGGACACCATGGTGATCTTCACCAGCGACAACGGCCCCTGGTACGTCGGCGGCACCGGCCCGTTCTCGGGGCGCAAGGCCGAGACGTACGAGGGCGGGGTGCGGGTGCCGTTCGTGCTCTCCTGGCCCGGCACGGTGCCGGCCGGCGTCAC
Source organism: Nonomuraea sp. K271 (assembly GCF_009908215.1). Lineage (NCBI taxonomy): Bacteria > Bacillati > Actinomycetota > Actinomycetes > Streptosporangiales > Streptosporangiaceae > Nonomuraea > Nonomuraea sp. K271. Next base: position 15,924 of record NZ_JAAAHR010000141.1, read on the forward strand.
CTACACGGAACCGGCCTGCATGGTGGACGTGCTGCCGACGCTGGCCGCGATCACCGGCGCGCGGCTGCGCGACGACCGCGTCATCGACGGCACCGACCTGTCCGCGGCGCTGCCGCGGGCACGGCCCGTGGACCGGGGCGACATCTTCTTCTACAGCCGCGAGGACTGCAACGCCGTGCGCCGCGGCCGGTGGAAGCTGCACGTCAAACGCTTCCCCGGCCCCTTCTACACCGGCAGGGGTTTCTCCGCGACCGAGGAGTTACCGCAGCTGTTCGACCTCGACCGCGACCCGGACGAGGCGTACGACCTGAGCACGCGCCACCCCGGCCTGGTCGCCGCGCTCACCGCCCGGATCAGGGAGTTCGACGAGGAGCTCCAAGCCGACCGCGGCCACCGCTCGTAGCGCACCGCCGACGGCCCTCCCCCACCACGACCCGCAGAAGGACGACATGGTCAGTTTGCCCAGGCTGAAGGCCAGACGGGAGCCAGGGGAACGTCCCGCGCCCGCGCTGACCCGGCGACGGCCGCCCGCGCCGCGGCGCCGCTTCACCAGCACCCAGGTCTGGATCTGGTTCTTCCTCACCCCGACCGTGGTGCTGTACGGCCTCTACACCGTCTACCCCATCATCGCGAGCTACTGGTTCTCCTTCGTGGAGTGGAACGGCTTCGAAGCGGAGAAGACCTGGGTCGGGCTGCGGAACTACCAGGACGTGCTGGCCGACCCGCAGTTCTGGAACTCCTTCACCGTCACGGCGCTGTTCACGGTCGTCGCCGTCCCGGTCAAGGTGATCTTCTCGCTGCTGGTCGCCCTGCTGCTGAACTCGCCGAAGATGCCTTTGCGCAACCTCTTCCGTACGGCGTTCTTCCTGCCGGTGGTCACCACGACGGCCATCGTCGGCGTCGTCATGCAGTTCGTGTTCGACCCCACCGACGGCCCGGTCAACCAACTCCTGCTCACGCTCGGCCTGGTGGACGAGGGGATCAACTTCCTCGGCGACTCCTCCAGCTCGCTCTGGACCGTGGTCGGCGTCTACGTCTGGAAGTGGTTCGGCGTGACGCTGATCTACTGGCTGGCCGCGCTCCAGACGATCCCGGACGACGTCTACCAGGCCGCCGCGCTCGACGGCGCGGGCCCCTGGTCGATGCTCCGCCACATCACGATGCCGCTGCTCAAGCCGTTCACCGTGATCATCTCGCTGCTGACGCTGGAGAGCACGCTCAAGGTCTTCGACCTGGTGCTCACCATGACCAACGGCGGCCCGTTCTACAGCACCGAGGTGGTGGAGATCTACATCTACCGCTGGTCGTTCGCCGCCACCACGCCCCAGCTCGGCTTCGCGTCCGCGGCGGCCGTCATCTTCGGCATGTTCGTGTGCCTGCTCGGGCTGTTGCAACTCGCCGGAATCCGCGCCGCCCGCAAGGCAGGAGGCCTCGCATGAGCACGACGGTCCACAAGGCCCCCGGCCGCGGCTGGTCGGTGGCCCGCGTCCGCAACCGCCTGGTGTGGTGGGTCATGGCGGTGATCACCGGTATCGGGGCGCTGCTGTGGGTGTACCCGTTCGTCTGGATGGTGTCGGCCTCGCTCAAGGATCAGCTGGAGGTCTTCGGCTCGGGCCTCAGCCTGCTGCCGAAGACGCCCGTCTGGGAGAACTACGCCCGCGCCTGGACCGACGCGGGCTTCGGCCAGTATCTGCTCAACACCGTCATCGTCACGGTCTGCACGGTCGTGCTCGTCGTCGTGCGCTGCGCGATGGCGGGCTACGTGATCGCCAGGTACAGGTTCACCGGCAGGAAGACCGTCATGGTCGTGCTGATCGCGACCCTGTTCGTCCCCACCGGCTACACCATCATCCCGGTCGTCGAGATCTCCCAGCGCCTGGGGCTGCTCAACTCCCTGTCCGGCATGGTCATCGCGCTGAGCGGCGCCGCCCACGTGGCCTCGATCCTGCTCTACATGGGCTACTTCCGCGGCGTCCCGAAGGAGCTCGAAGAGGCGGCCGTGATCGACGGTGCGGGTTTCCTGTCCGTCTTCTTCCGCGTGATGCTGCCCCTCGCGATGCCGGTCACCGCGACGGTCACCCTGCTGACGTTCCTTGCCACCTGGAACGCCTTCTTCCTGCCGCTCGTCTTCACCTTCAGCCGGCCCGACCTGCGTACGCTGAGCGTCGGCATGCTGGCCTTCGTGGGCGAGAACTCCGTCGACTGGAGCGGCATGGCCGCCGCGGCCGTCATCTCGCTGCTGCCCGTCGTGATCCTCTTCGTGCTGCTGCAACGCTACTTCGTCGAGGGGATGGCGGGCGCCGTGAAGTCGTGACGTGCGTCGTCCCCACGGGCTGCGGCTATGCGAGGAGCCGGTCGGCCCCGTCCAGCAGAGCACGGCGCTCGGCCTCGCTGCCCGAGAGCGCGGCGGCCCGCCGGAACAGGCCGGAGCCCGGTCACTTTCGCCGCGGTCCTGCCGGTCGAGCGTGACCAGGTCGCCGTCGCCGTCCCGGCGGGCGTCGCGCCTGGAGTGCTGGCACAGGAACAGCGCGAGCAGCCCGGGGATCCAGGAGCGCGAGCGCGTGCTGGGCTTCCGGCGGCTGATCGCGTTCACCTGGTTCCTCATGCTGGGGCCCGGGGGGCCGTTCGCGGCGCGCAACCCGGCCGGGACGAGGGAGCGGCAGGCCGTACGGGTGCTGGAGCTGCTCGGCTGACCCGGAACACCGGGTTCATGAGCCTTTTCTCATGCAGCAGCCATGTACATAGCGCTCCCCTCTCATTACTGTCGGTGACTGACAGTGATCCTGCACTAGGAGGTTCTCCGTGCGTCCATCCCCTCGCCAGATCGCCGCCGTCGCCATGATCGCCGCCGCCACCGGCATGACCTTGTCAGCTCCCGCCCACGCCGTCATCGATCCCACGAAGCTCAACAGCCTGGAATCCATCACGAAAATCGACCCCGTCGTGATGGCCAACTGCGTGACCGGCACCACCGCCGATCCCGTCGGCGCGGTGGCCGTGCCGCCCGAGGTCCCGCTCGTGGGCTGCCTCACGCTCTGATCAGCACGCTTGGATCGCCCCCGGGCTGCCGGTCATGGCCGTGCGACGGTCACGACCGGCAGCCCGGGTTCCGTCAGCGCCCGCCTGGTTCCTCTCAGAGATCGGTCAGGCCGACGCCGACCAGCACGAGGCTGGCCACGCTCGCCACCGCACGGAACGTGTTCCACGCGGTCCACCTGCGCATGAAGTCCCTCCACGGCATGGTGCCCTCGTTCAGGGCGTTGTTCATCGGTACGTTGATCGCCACCGTGACGAGGAACGAGCCGGCGAAGTTCACCGCGGCGGCGGCGAAGAACCAGAGGGCGGCCGGGCCGTCCGCGAGCAGGCCCGCCACGAGCGCCGCCACCGGCGACCCCAGGAACACGAGGTAGAGCCAGGGGTTGAGGATCTTACGGTTGATACTGCGCATCGCCGCCTCCGCCTGGGCGGTGTCGATGGCGTTCAGGGCCGGCATGACGGACATGGAGAAGGAGTAGAACAGGCCCGCGAGGGCGCCGTGCAGCGCGAGTGCGATCAGAGGCAGTGCCAACATGAGACCATCGTGATGCTTGCGGCATAAGACGGTCCATGCATCGGGCGCTCGATCACATATGCGAGCGTCTCATTCCAGGGCCACCGTCCCCCGCCTACGGTCAGCGGACCGGGTCGAACTCGTGCAGGGCGGCGGGCTGCTTGCCGGTGGTGATCTGCTCGGCCAGCAGCCGGCCCGTGACAGGGCCGTGGGTGAGGCCCCACATGCCGTGCCCGCCGGCCACGTAGATCCCCCGCCGGGCGGTCGCGCCGACGAGCGGGCGCCCGTCGGGGGTGACCGGCCGGGGGCCCACCCAGACGTCGGTGCGTTCGTCCCAGCGCACGCCGTCCAGCAGCGGGCGAGCGGAGGCGATGATCGCCTCCATGCGGGCCGGGACGCCCGGGGCGTCGGGGTCGCGGAACTCCATGGTTCCCGCCACGCGCAGCGCCCCCTGGTACGGCGTGCAGGCCACCCGCACGTCGGGCAGGTAGATCGGGCCGTGCACGGGGCGGTCGACCGGCACGGTGAAGGAGTAGCCGCGGCCGGCCTGCACGGGGACGCGCACCCCGAACCGGGACGCCAGGCGCGGCAGCCACGCGCCGGTGGCCAGCACCACCGCGTCGGCCGACACGGACGTGCCGTACCGCGAGCTGACGATGATCTTCCCGTTCTCCTCACGCAGGTCGGTGGCCTCGAAGGCGTACACGGTGGCGCCGCGGGCCATGACCTCCTTGCCGAGGGCGTGGACGAAGCCGCCGGGGTCGACGTAGCGCTGACCGTCGATCCGCACGCCCGCCCGCAGGGCCGCGGAGGCGAGCGGCACCTGCTCGGCGAGCCTGGCGCCTTCCAGGGCGGCGTGGTCGACGGGCTGTCCCGCGTCGGCCATCCGGCGCAGCTCGCGCAGCAGGGTCTCGGCCTGCTTCGGGGTGTGGAAGGCCGCGGTGATGGGCGCCTCGACGACGGGGGCGTCCACGCCGTTCGCGGTGAGCACGTCGTACGCCTCGAAGCACTCCTCGTTGAGCGGCAGGTTGGCGCGTACGGCCCGCGTCCAGGACGACCACCGGGAGTTGGCGGCGAACCTGAGCAGGAACGCCCACAACTTCGGGTCGAAGGTGGCGGGGACGTGCAGCGGCGCGGACGGGTTGACCAGCGACTTCAGGCCGTAACGCACGACGGAGGGCTCGTTGAGCGGGATGGCCAGGCCCGGCGCGACCCATCCCGCGTTGCCCCAGGACGCCCCGGCCGCCACGCCGCCCCGGTCGACGACGTGGACCTCGACACCGCGTTCCTGAAGGAACCACGCGGTCGACAAGCCGACGATGCCGGCGCCCACCACGATCGCCGACCGCGGCGGGTTGGTGATCCGCTCGCTCATGGCATGCCTCCGTACTGGACAAAAGTCTCTTTTCTTCAGGATCGCGCGCACGAGACCAGTAGACGTTGTGCGGGGGTGACAATCGCGACGGCCGGATTGTGCGACCGTCACAACGGGCGGTCGTCCTCCAGGGCGGCAAGCGTGATGATCATGGCGAGGCGCTGGCGGGCGTCGTCCAGGTCGAGCGGGGTGATCTGAGTGATCTTGCGGAGCCGGTTGCGTACGGTGTTGGGATGCACGCCGAGCCGTTCCGCGGCCACGGCGGGGTCGCCCTGCGCCTCCAGCCACGCCCGCAGCGTGGCCATGTAGTGGGTGGCGTGGCTGGCGTCGTGTCGGCGCAGCGCGCCGACCGGCCCGCGCGCGGGGGTGCGTCCGGTGCGCGCGGCGGCACGCAGCCGCCGCAGCAGGATGTCGTCCCACGACTCGTCGTACGCCGGCGGCGCGGCGTGCGGGGGGCCCGCCTCATGCAGCGCCAGGCACTCGTCGGCCTCCTGCCGGCTGGCCGGCAGCTCCGAGGCCCTGGCCGGCGCCCCGATCCCGGCCAGCAGCCGAACCTGCGCGGGCAGGGCGGACTCCAGCGCGGACACCCAGGCGCGCGCCGCGTCGGCGTCCTCGCCGGGCAGGATCGTGTAGAGCGTGTTGCCCAGCAGCGTGCTGCGTCCCGGCCGCGACCAGCCGAAGCCCGTGGTGGCCCGCTCGAACGCCAGCAGCAGCGCGGCGTGCCGCTCCTCCTCGGTGTGCGCGCGGACGGCGATGACGCGCAACGTCTCGCCGGCCACCCCCAGCTGGCTGAGCACCGTCGCGGCGTCAGCGCTGCCCTCCAACAGCCGGATGGCCAGGTCGGACTCCACCTGCCGCTCCAGGTCCGCACTCGCCCGCGAGCGCAGCAGGTGCAGCGCCACCGTGCGCGCCCCGTCGCTCAGGGCGCCGAGCCGCGCCCCGGTCAGCGGGCTGCCGCAGGTCACCCAGACCGAGCCGAGCACCTCGCGGCCTGCCCGCACGGCCACCGCCATCCGCCCGGTCAGCCCGTGGGCCGGGTCCTGCTCGACGAACACCGGCTCGTCGGACGCGGCCAGCCGGTCGAACACGCCCCTGGACTGGAACAGCTCGCGCAGCCGGCCGGGAACCTGCCGCACCAGGATCGTCTCCAGCCGGGCGGGGTCGCCCGCCTGCTGGGAGCGTGAGTACGCCAGCACCCGCGACAGGCGGTCCTCGATGGTGACCGCGCCGCCGACGACGTCGGCCAGGCTGTCGGCCAGCGCGAACAGGTCCGTCGGCCCGCGACCGGCCTCCGTCTCACTCCCTTCCAGGACGAGCCCGTACACCACGCCGGCCAGCTGGCTCCACGACACGGCGGGATCGACGAGCATGACCGCCACACCCTCGCTCTCGCCGGCCGAGGACGCCTCGCGGGCGGCCTCGGCGCCGGCGCGCGCCAGCACGACGGTGGCCCGCGCCGACACCGCCCACCGCACCGCCTCGGTCACCGACGGGGCGCCGATGGCCATCAGCACGTCACCCTGGACGCGCTCGTCGGTGGGGTCCGGCATCGCCACGCTGCGCAGCTGGGCCGCGCGCATCTCGGGACGCCCGCACAGCCGTACCCCGTATCCGCCGAGCACGTTGACCAGGCGATCGAGTCGGATCACAGGGCTACCCTGCCCCGGCGATCAGCGGCCACGCGCGGCGATCCTGGACGCCACGGCGGGCATCAGGCACAGCCGCATCAGGCCTCGTACGGTGGCGTTCTGCGGCTCGGGCGGCGTGCTGACCGGAATGCGCAGGGCGGCGTCCAGGCGGTGCAGCAGCCGGGCCTGCAGAGCGCCGCCGCCGGTCACCGTCAGGCCGTTGCCGCGCACGGCCGTGCGGACCTGCGGGGGCAGGCGGCGCAGCAGCGCGGCCGTCATGTCGACGACGGCGTCCAGCACGTACGGCAGCAGCCCCGCGCTGGTCGTGGCGCCCAGCTGGATGGCCATGGCCTCGCTGATGACGCCGTCGCGGATGGCGACCACCTCGACGATGCCCGCGCCCACGTCGAGCAGCAGGAACGGCCGCGAGTCCGTGACGTCCAGGCCGACGCCGACGGCCGCGGCCAGGGGCTCCTCCACCAGCGTCACCCCGCACCCGGCGGCCTCGGACACCGCGGTGCGCACCGCACGCCGGTCGCTGGGCGACGCGGCGACGGGCACGCCGACCACCACCTGCTCCATCGAGCCGTCGCCCGCCGTCTGGACGTCGCGCAGCACGAGGCGTACGAGGCGCAGGCAGGCGCCGGGGTCGGCGACCATGCCGTGCCGGATCGGGCGTACCGGATCGGCGGCGCCGGCGATGGACCGGGAGGCGACGACGGCCGAGGGGCGGTCGGCGACGGCGACCCCGCTCGACGTCAGCGCTCTGGTGTGCGCGGTGCCCAGATCGAGCGCCACCCTGCCGTGGCGGGTGCGCTGGAGTGTGGGGGCTGATTCGAGCTCGGCCATGACGGTGTTCGGCTCCTTGCTTGACGCGAAGGGAAGGGGTGTGTCCGGGGACGACCTCGACGGGGGCAGCCGGGCGCGCACGGCCGGGCCGCGGCGCGGCAGTGGACGGACGGTGAGCGGCTAGGCCGGCGGCGGGCTGCGTGACCCCGCGGGGCGGTGCCCGAACTGCTGAGGGTCTCCGACGGCGGCCGAGCCGTGCGGCGGGGGCAGCAGCGCGAGATGGGCGGCGTCGCCCTGCCGCGCGCCGGACCGCGCCGGCGCCAGGGGTTCGCGGCCGGTGGAGAGCTGGGGCGGCAGGCCCGTCAGCCGGGGGTCCGTGGTGCCCGGGCTCCACGTCGTCGCCTCCTGGGTGACGGGGTCACCGGCGGCGTGCCAGACGCTCGACGCGCCGGCCACCAGCGAGCACACCAGGACCAGGCTCAGCACGATGAGCCTGCCCGGGGTGTTCCAGGGTCCCGTCACACGGCCGACCATAGCCCAACTGAGACAATGACGGCATGCAGAAAGTCTCGCTCGTCGCGCTGGCCCGTCAGCGAACCGGCCTGGCGGTCGGCGCCGACGCGTGGGTGGCGCGCACGGGAGACCTGTTCGTCGTGCCCGACGCCCGCCACAGTCTCGAGGCGCTGGAGGACTCGCGGTCCTCCTGACCGTCGTCAAGCGGCGCTGACCCGGCGCTCGCGGCTGTCACCATCGCCTGTCCTCCCGGGCCGGCCTCGTACGCCGTGCGGCCTCTTGACAGGGAGCCTGCGATTTGACAACTTCCTTGGCAGATCGAGGTTGACAACGTTGTCATCCGTCTCCTGGGAGATCGCTGTGAGCACCCCCTGGCCGTCCCCGTCCCGTCCCGACAAGGCACGACCCACGCAGCCGCCTTCGTGACGCTGCCCGACCGAGCCCCCCGTACCGGCTGACGCACGGAAGGTTTCCCCCCCGATGAAGCACCCTCGCCGACGATCCCTCATGACGGCGCTCTTATGCGCGGGCGTCGCCCTCGCACTCTCCGCCCCCGCTGCCGCCGCGCTGACCACCCCGTACGGCACCGCGGGCGCCACCGCACAGAAAGGTCCAGACCCGATTCCCAATCCCGGCCCTTCGGGCACCCCAGCCCCCGGCCCTTCCTCCAGCCCGCCGCCCGATCCGACGGCGAGCGAGCCGCCTCCGTCCGCTGAGCAGGCGCGGCGCGCGGCGCAGGACGGGCAGAAACTGGCCCAGGCGGAAGGAGCGGCCTTCGCCTCCTCCTTCGAGACCGGCGACCCCCAGCCGGCCTGGGCCGACACCCCCGAGACCGACGCCAAGGGCGACAAGAAGGCCGAGAACGTCGCCGGCACGCTTCCGGGCGGCATCGAAGGCGGCATCTCCGACAAGATCGCCCGGATCACCGTCAGCGGCGAGTTCTTCGCCTCCGGCGAGGTCAGGGAGAATCTCGCCGACACCGACCCGAGCACCAAGTGGCTCGTGGACAGCGGCACCGGCTGGGCGCAGTACGAGCTGTCCGAGCCGGTCGCCGTCGTGCACTACGCGCTGACCTCCGCCGACGACGCGCCCGAGCGTGACCCCCGCGACTGGCAGCTCCAGGGCTCACAGGACGGGCAGACCTGGACGACGCTGGACACCCGGACCGGCGAGACGTTCTCGGCGCGTCACCAGCGCAAGGAATACCGCTTCACCAACACGACCGCCTACTCCCACTACCGGCTGAACGTCACCCGCGTCGGCGGCGCCCCCATGTTGCAGCTGGCCGAGTGGGAGCTGTCCGACGGCGACACCGGCGGCCGGCCGCCCGGCGACATGCGCAGCCACGTCGGCGAGGGCCCGACCCGGGGGTACGTGTCCAAGCCGCGCGCCGGCTTCACCGGCCTGCGCGCGTTCCGGTACGCGGGCGGCACCACGTCGAGCAAGGGCGGCTACTCCACCAACAAGGTGTTCGAGGTGGACATCCCGGTCACGTCCGGGATGGAGCTGTCCTACCTGGTCTTCCCCGAGTTCACCGCGGCCGACCTGCGCTATCCCAGCACGTACGTCTCCGTGGACCTGGCCTTCGGCGACGGCACCTACCTCAGCGACCTGAAGGCCGTCGACCAGCACGGTGTCCGGCTGGCGCCCCGGGAGCAGGGCGAGTCGAAGACCCTGTACGCCGACCAGTGGAACTTCAAGCGCGCCGAGATCGGCAAGGTCGCCAAGGGCAAGCGGATCAGCCGCATCCTGGTGGCCTACGACAGTCCCGTGGGCGAGGCCGGCTTCCGCGGCTGGGTCGACGACATCAAGATCGTCTCGGAGCGGAAGCGGCAGCCGTACGAGGGCCGCGGCGGCGACCAGCGCTCACCCTCGCAGTATGTGCTCACCACGCGCGGCACCCACTCCACGGGCGGGTTCTCGCGGGGCAACAACTTCCCCGCCACCGCCGTGCCGCACGGGTTCAACTTCTGGACGCCGATGACGGACGCGTCCTCGACGCGATGGCTCTACGAGTACCACCGGGCCAACAACGCGGCGAACCTGCCCGAGATCCAGGCGTTCACCGCCAGCCACGAGCCCAGTCCGTGGATGGGCGACCGGCAGACGTTCCAGTTCATGCCGTCGGCCGCCGAAGGGACGCCCGACCCGTCGAGGACCGCCCGCGCGCTGCCCTTCCGCCACGAGCGGGAGGTGGCCCAGCCGCACCTGTACGCGGTCACCTTCGACAACGGGCTGAAGACGGAGATCGCGCCCACCGACCACGCGGCGCTGGCCCGCTTCGCCTTCCCGGGGTCGTCGGCCAAGCTGATCTTCGACAACGCGACCGGCGACGGCGGCCTGACCCTGGACGTGCCGGGCGGCGTGGTCACGGGCTACTCCGACGTGCGCAGCGACCTGTCGACCGGGGCCACGCGCATGTTCTACTACGCGACCTTCGACCGCCCGGTCACCGGCGGCGGCAAGCTGACCGGCGAGGGACGCGACAACGTGCTGGGCTACCTCGCGTTCGACGCTGGACAGGCGCGCACGGTCACCATGCGCATCGCGTCCTCGCTCATCAGCGTCGAGCAGGCCAAGCGCAACCTGGAGCTGGAGATCGGCGCCTCCGACACACTGGAGCAGGTCAGCGAGCGGGCACGCAAGGCGTGGGACGCCAAGCTCGGCGTCATCGAGGTCGAGGGCGCGAGCCACGACCAGCTCGTCACGCTGTACTCCAACCTGTACCGGTTGTTCCTCTATCCCAACTCGGGTTTCGAGAACACCGGCACCGCCGACCGGCCGGTGTACAGGCACGCCGTGCAGTCGGCCACCGAGACCCCGCCCAGCACGCCCACCGAGACCGGGGCGAAGGTGGCGGACGGCAAGGTGTACGTCAACAACGGCTTCTGGGACACCTACCGCACCACCTGGCCGGCGTACGCGCTGCTCACGCCGAAGGCCGCCGGTGAGATGGTGGACGGGTTCGTGCGGCAGTACGAGGACGGCGGCTGGATCGCGCGGTGGTCCTCGCCGGGCTACGCCGACCTGATGGTCGGCACCAGCTCCGACGTCGCCTTCGCCGACGCCCACCTGAAGGGGGTCACGGGGTTCGACGCCGGGACCGCCTACGAGGCGGCGCTCAAGAACGCCACGGTCGCCCCGCCCACCCGC
>NZ_JAAAHR010000142.1:0-26354 GCF_009908215.1 Nonomuraea sp. K271
GTGCTGGCGCGGGGGTGCTGCGGGGGCCTGGGCCGCCGAGTGAGGCCGGCTTGACGAAGAGGGAGGGGCGTTCGGCCGCGCCGGTCTCGTCGGCATCCGCAGGCGCGCGCAGGGCCGCCGGCTTCTCGAACAGGGACGGCCGCCCTGGCTCCTCGTCGGCCTGAAGCGCAATGGAAGGATTCTCGGCCGCCGCGGGCTTCTGCGAGGCCGACGGCTCACGTGCGCGCCTGTCCACCGCCTCCGGCTCCTCTCGCGCCCCCTCCGGGGCGCTGTCGTCCCGGACCTCGTCGAGGTCATCGTCAGTCACCGGGCGGAAGCTGGTCGTCTGCTCCCCGGGTGACTCTTGCCGCCCGTCATCCATGGCCGTGTTCACGGCATGCGCTCCGCTCGAACCATCTCGACCTCCTGGCCGACCCTCACGACGTCACCGACGACGACGATCGCGGGCGGGCGGATCCCAGCCGCGGACACGCGGTCGGCCACGGTGGAAAGCGAAGCGGTGACCGCCCGCTGCGTCGGAAGGGTACCGTCCTGCACCACCATTACGGGAGTCTCCGGCGCACGTCCGTCTCGAACGAGTGTCTCGGCCACCTTCGCGAGCCGCTCGACGGCCATCATCAACACCAGAGTGCCCTGGGAACGGGCCATCGCGGGCCAGTCGACGGTGGACCGGGGGTCGTCGGGCGCCACGTGCACGGAGATCACGTGGAACTCCTGGCTGACGCCTCGATGGGTGACCGGCACCCCGGCCGAGGCGGGGACCGCGACGGCGCTCGTGATGCCCGGCACCACCAGCACCGGGATGCCCGCATGGGCGCAGGCGATCATCTCCTCGCCGCCGCGCCCGAACACGAACGGGTCGCCGCCTTTGAGCCGGACCACGAACTTGCCCTGCCTGGCGCGGTCGACCAGCAGCTCGCTGATCGTCTCCTGGGACAGCGCCCTGCCGTAGGGGACCTTGGCCGCGTCGACCAGCTCGACGTCGGGGGCCAACTCGTCGAGCAGGCCACGGGGCGCGAGCCGGTCGGCCACCACCACGTCGGCCTGCGCGAGCAGCTGGCGGCCGCGCACGGTGATCAGGCCGGGGTCGCCGGGCCCGCCGCCGACAAGGGCGACACCGACGGGTTTGGTGCGGTTGCGCCGGGCGTCGACCGTGCCGTCGCGCAACGCACCGACGACGGCGTCCCTGATGCCGGCGGCCCTGCGCGGGTCGCCGCCCGCGGTGACGGCCACGCTGATCTCGTCGACGCGGCCTGTCGCCGGGGTCCAGGCGGCGGAGGCGTCCTTGTCGTCGGCCCGCACGCACCACACGCGCTTGGCCTCGGCCTCGGCGGCGACCGCCGTGTTGACCGCCCTGTCATCCGTGCAGGCCTGCACGAGCCAGGCCCCGTCGCAGTCGCCGACCTCGTAGGGCCGGGCGTGCCAGGCGACCCTGCCCGCGGCGATGAGGTCGTCGAGGGCCGGGGTGACACCCGGCGAGACGACGGTGACCTCCGCGCCGGCGTCCAGCAGCGCGGGGACCCGCCGCTGCGCGACGCGCCCGCCGCCCACCACGAGGACCCGGCGGCCGGAAAGCCGCAGGCCGAGGAGGTAGGGACCCATGGGGGGAATCTCCCGTTCGCGAAGGTTGTGTTAGGACGTAAAACCTACCGGCTGTCACTGCGTCGAAGTGCTGCGCTCGGACTGGCGACCGTCGAGGAGCGGCTGACGGGGATTCCAGCGCGGCCCGCCCTGGTCGTCCTTGCGGCGTCTGGCCATCGCTGACAAGGCCTCAAGGATAACCCGGTTCCCGAGGTAGGCGGTGATGTCCGCGTGATCGTACGGCGGCGCCACCTCCACCACCTCCATCCCCGCCACGGGCAACTCGTAACAGATCCTGCGGACCGCGTCGAGGAGCTGCCTGGCCGTCAGCCCGCCGGGCTCCGGCGTGCCGGTGCCCGGCGCGTGACCGGGGTCGCACACGTCGATGTCGACGGACAGGAAGACCTGGTCACAGCCGTCGAGCGCGATCTGGAACGACTCGGTGAGGCATTCTTCGAGCCCGCGGGCGACGATCTCGGTCATCTCGTACGAACGCATGTCCTGGGCGGCCATCCAGTCCAGCGTCTCGGGCTCCGGCCAGTAGCCGCGCAGCCCGAGCTGCAGGAACCTGTCGCCCCGGATGGCACCCGACTCGATGAGGCGCCGCATCGGCTGGCCGTGGCCGTACAGGTGGCCGAACGAGATGTTCCCCGTGTCGGCGTGCGCGTCGAAATGAATCATCGACGTACGGCCGGGCGCGTACGCCCTGGCGGTCCCCCTGGCGTCGGGCAGCGCGACCGTGTGGTCACCGCCGAGCACCAGCGGTACGCAGCCCGAGGCGGCCACCCGGTGCACCGCCTCCTCGATGGCGTCCAGCGAGCCCTCCACGTCGCCCGAGTAGCACTCGACGTCGCCCGCGTCCAGCACCCGCAGGTCGCGCAGGGCGTCGACGCGCAGCGCCAGGCTCGGCCTGGAACCGTCGTGCGGCAGGTAGCAGGCCTGGCGCAGCGCCATCGGCCCGAACCTGGCGCCGGGGCGGTTGGAGGTGCCCCCGTCGAACGGGGCTCCGACGATGACCACGTCGGCGTCCTCGTAGCTCGCCGGGTCTGCCACGTCGCAGCGGTCGACACCGAGGAACGTGATGTCAGGGCCGTACATGGGGCCGTAGCGGGACAAGCTCACCATCTCCAGGTATCACACGGGCTTCTCGGTCACCCCTGCCGCGTCGAACGTGGCCACGTCGTGCATCACTCGCACGGCCGCGCACACCAGCGGATGCGCGAGCAGCGCGCCGGTTCCCTCACCGAGCCGCAGTTCCAGGTCTACCAGGGGCCGCAGGCCGAGGTGGTCGAGGGTGACGGCGTGGCCCGGCTCGGCGGAGCGGTGACCGGCGACGCAGTGGTCGATGGCCGCGGGGTCGAGCGCGGCCGCCACGAGGGCGCCTGCACCGGCGATCATGCCGTCGAGGATCACCGGTACGCGGGCCGCGGCGCCGTGCAGGATGAAGCCGGCGATGGCGGCGTGCTCGAACCCGCCCACGGCGGCCAGGGCCCGCAGCGCCTCGCTGGGCGAGGAGCCGGCGGACAGCGGCCGCGCCTCACCGGGCGGCGGCACGCTGGAGCCGCGGCCCTCCGCGCCGGCGGCCAGGCCGTTGACCTGCAGCGTCCTGCGTACGGTGGCGACCTTGCGCTCGTAGGTCCTGTCGTCGATGCCGGTGCCCCTGCCGGTCACCTCGGCCGGGTCCTTGCCGGTGAAGACGGAGACGAGGGCGGCCGAGGCGGTGGTGTTGGCGATGCCCATGTCGCCGGCGATCAGGCAGCGCGCGCCCTCCGCGACCAGGCCTCTGGCGACGACGATGCCGACCTCCAGCGCCCTGACGGCCTGGTCGACGGTCATCGCGGGCCCTTGGGACAGGTCCGCCGTGCCGTAGGCGATCTTGTGTTTGACGAGGCCGGGCGCGTCGGGCAGGTCGGCCGCGACCCCGACGTCCACCACCGTCACCGGCACGTCCGCCTGGGCGGCGAAGGCGTTGGCGACCGCGCCGCCGGAGAGAAAGTTGGCGACCATCTGCACCGTGACCTCCTGCGGCCACGGGGAGACACCTCGCGCGTGCACGCCGTGGTCGGCGGCGAAGATGGCCAGCGCCGCCGGCCAGGGGGCGGGCGGCGGGCAGGCGCCCGCCGCGCCGGCGAGCCGGACCGCGACGTCCTCCATCGCGCCGAGCGAGCCGCGGGGCTTGGTGAGGCGATCCTGATGGGCGCGGGCCTCGGCGAGCGCCCGCTGGTCGGCGGGGCGGATCGCGGCGAGCGTCTCTGCGAGCACGGCAACCTCCGGTCGATGGACGAGCTGGAGTGAGCCTCCGGGAGCGGGGACCAGCTGGTGGATCTTGGAGAGCGGGACGAGCGGTGGATCCACGGTCGAGAAGGCCGCGGGGCCGCGGACCTACGGTCGCGGGACGAGCTGGAGTGCTTCCTCGTAGCGGTCGATCACGACATCGGCCAGCGTCTCACAGTCGCCGATCACCTCGGCACAGCGGATGTCGAGATCGGGGTGCCCCGCGCCGTACGCCAGCGCCTGCGCCCACACGCGCTCCAGCAGGCCGCCGGCGAACAGCAGGTAGGGCACCACGATCACCCGCTTGGCCCCCAGGCGGCGGCAGCGCTCGAGACCGCCGGGGACCCCCGGCGGGGTGACGGACACGAACGCGGTCTCGACGGTCATGAAGTCGTAGGCGTGCGTCTCCCAGAACAGCCGCGAGACGCGGTGGATCTCGGCGTTGGCGGCCGCGTCGGTCGAGCCCTCGCCGACCAGGACGACAGCGGTGTCACCCGGCTCGACGTGCGCGTTGTACTCCTCGGGGGGCAGCGAGTCGACGGCCCGCAGCCGCGGCCTGGCGCCGGCCAGTTCGAGCGCGCGGGGCCTGGAGATCTCGGTGGCGGCGTCGTTGAGCCGTTCGGCCAGCAGCGCGAGCACGCGGTGGTCGGGGCCGAGCGGGCGGCCGTAGTCGTACATCAGCGTGGGGTGGCGCTGCTGCTCGCGGGCCATCGCGGCGGGGAAGTCGTCGCTCACCCTGCTGAGGCTCAGCGGCAGCGCCACGAGCCGGTGGTGCCCCCTGGCGACCAGGGAGGCGACGGAGTCGCTCAGCCTCGGCGTGGCCCGCTCCAGGTAGCCGCCCGAGACGTCGGCGCCCGTCTGGTCGAGGCGGCAGCGGAGCCGGTGTACGAACCTGCCGAACTCCGCGGCGTAGGCGTCATCCTGTGAGCCCTGCCCGATCAGCAGGAGCGGCGGCTTCATTGTGAGGAATTCTCCGGTGCGTTAGACAAAGTCACGCGAGGATAACCGATGCACAGCGGTAGGGAACAGGTCACGTTGTGTGCGCGGGTGTCGCGTGGACCACGAAAACCGGTTCCGCGGCGGTCAGGTGGTGGGAGCCGCCGGGGTCGTGCGTCAGCGTGGAGGCCAGGATCTGGGTGCCTGCACCACGGTATCCCTGCTCGCGGAGGCGGTCGAGCACGGCGGGCACCTGCTCAAGCTTCTTGACCGCGCATACGAGCGAGCGCGGGCGGCGGGCGGCGCAGGCGACGATGACGTCGGGCCCGCCGCCGCCCACGTAGACGGTGTCGGGGTCGGGCAGCGGCTCGAGCGCGGGCGGCGCCTGTCCCCTGGTCAGAGCCACTTTGACGCCGTGTTCCAGCACGTTGGCGCGCAGCCGGGCGCACGCCGCCTCGTCGCGTTCGACGGCCATGACGGCCCCGCCGAGCCTCGCGCACTCGACGGCGATCTCGCCGGCGCCCGCGCCGACGTCCCACACCAGGTCGCCGAGGCGCGGGCCGAGCTTGGCCAGGATGTACGCCCTGGCCTCCGCGGGCAGCGCGCCCTCGAACGGCAGCGCCCACTCCGCCGGCCCCGGCCGCGCCCCCGCGACCCAGCTCGGCTCCCTGGGCTGGTGGAGCGGGTCGATGACGAGGAGCACGTCGGGGTCCTTCCACGGCCGGGTCGTGGCCTCGCCCATGCGGCTGTGGGTGATTCGCTCGTCGGGTCCGCCGAGGTTCTCGCACACGAGGAGCGTGCGGGGCGTGGTGGGGGCCAGTTCCCTGGCCACCTCGCCGGGGCCGACGCCGGGTGCCACGAGCAGCGCCACCTTGGGGTGGGCGCGGCAGGCGTTGACGACGCGGCCGAGCTCGCCGGGGCCTGAGGGGGCGACGACGAGCGCGTCGTCCCAGTTGAGCCCCGCACAGGCGAAGGCGCGGGTGACCGGCGACATCGCGGGCAGCACGGTGGGCTTGACGCCGTGGGCGCGCAGGGTGCGTACGGCGCCGAAGAAGCCGGGATCGCCCTCGGCGAGCACGACCACGGGCCCTTCGCCGTGTTCGAGGTGGTCGTCGAGGGTCTCCAGCAGCGAGCCGTCCCCCACGGCCGGGGCGGAGAGCTTGAGCCGCCCGAGAATGGCGTCGGGACCTATGACGAGCCGGGCCTCACGCAGTTTCTCCGCCGCCTTGGGGGAGAGCTCGGATCCGTCCCAGCCGACCACCGTGATCATCACGCCTCACCGTCCCTCATCTCAAGGGTGACGGCTACCGGGTGGTTTCACAAAGGGTGGGAGGGAAAGTCCGGCGTGCCTTCAGGCCAGGTCGGACGGGATGAGGCTGTAGACGACGAGGTCGTCGCCGCCGAGTGAGGCGCGGGCGACGCCCTCGCGGACGAAGCCGGCCTTCTCCGCGACGCGCTGGGAGGCGGTGTTCCGCACGGAGGCGCGCAACTCGAGCCGGTGGAAACCGTGCCGGTCGAACAGCCAGCGCGCGATCGCGAGCACGGCTTCGCCCGCGTACCCCCTGCCGCGTACCCAGGGAGCGGTCATGTAGCCGATCTCGGCGGTCCGGTGAGACCAGTCGACGTCCCTGAGGTCCACGGTGGCGGCGTAGCGGCCGGTGTCGCGATCCACAGCGGTCCAGGCGATGCCCGCTCCCCTGATCCGGGTGCGCTCGCAGAAGTCGACGAACTCCCGCGCGTGCTCTTCGGTGTAGCCGCGCGGTACGCCCGTCCTGGCCTGGGTGACCGGGTCGGCCGCCGTGGCGGCGAGGTCGGGGACGTCGTCGGGTGCGGGCGGCCGCAGCAGCAGCCGTTCCGTGCGCAGTTCCGTCCTGGGCAGGGTGTCGGAGGGAACGCGGCGGTCCTCGCGCAGCAGGCCGAACATGACGAGGTCGTGCGGTCCGTCGTCGTCGAGCACCGCGGCCCGTAGCACGCCTTCCCAGGTGAAGCCCGCTTTCTGGGCCACGCGCAGCGAGGCCAGGTTGCCGATGCCGGCGGTCAGGTCGATCCTGCGCAGCCCGGTGGTCTCGAACGTCCAGGCCACCAGCGCTCGTAGGGCCTCCGTGGCGAAGCCGCGGCCTCGGTAGAGCGGGTGGACGCCGTAGCCGACCTCGGTGGTGCCGGCGCTCCACGAGGTCTTGAACAGGCTGATGGCGCCCACGACGAGGCCGTCGGAGTCGATCATCGCCAGGTGGACGCCCTGCCCCGAGCGGCGCAGCTCGTGCACGCCCCTGGCCAGCCAGGCAGGGACGCCCGCGGCCCGGTCGGGCGCGCCCGGCGGCAGGAACCGGGCGTCGGACTTGACGATGGCACGGATCCGCGCAGCGTCCTGGAGGCCGAACGGCCGCAGCGTCAGCCGTTCCGTGGGGATGCTCACGTCGGGATCGAACACCCTGGGCAGGGTACACACTCGCGATGTTTGCCCACGAAAGCAGGGGTAGGAGCGCAATTGAGAGGAGTGAGAGAACCATGGAACGTGGGAGCGACAAGCACGGTCCCCGGCTCGACGAAGAGCAGAAGCACGAGACCGAGGGCATGGTCCGCGGCGGCGGCACGACGCACGCCGAGGAGTGGAAGGAGCCCGAGGCCATGCCCGCTCCCGGCGAGGAGTCGCAGTCGTACCCGCCAGGACACGAGCCCGGCACCGCGGAGGGCATCACGCAACGGGGTGTCGACGTCCGCAGCGATCTGGCCAAGTGGCTGAGCGACGCGCACTGGCCCGCGTCGAAACAGGACCTGGTCCAGCACGCCGAGCGCATGGAGGCGCCGGACGAGGTCGCCGACATGGTGGACTCCCTCCCGGAGCGCCGCTTCACGAACGTGGCGGAGGTGGCGGAGGCGCTCGGGCTCGGCGTCGAGAAGCGGAGGTGGTGACGTGCGGCTCGACCTGCTCCGCCGGCTGTACGAGCGGCAGGGCCCGTACGCCTCGGTCTACCTGGGCGCGTTCACCATCCCCGAGCGCAAGGCCCAGTGGCGCAGCTTGCGCGACCGGCTGGAGGTGAACGGTGAGAGCCGCAAGGCCACCCTGGACGCGCTGGAGGAGGAGATCCGCCTGGCCACGCCGGGCCGGGCGCTGTTCGCAGCCCACGGGGAGGTGCTGCTGAGCGAGCCGCTCGTGGAGCCGCCGCACCCGCTGGCCCTGTGGTCGCCGCTGCCGTGTGTCACGCCCATGCTCATGCAGCGCGGCGAGAACGTGCCGCACA
This sequence comes from Nonomuraea sp. K271, assembly GCF_009908215.1. NCBI lineage: Bacteria > Bacillati > Actinomycetota > Actinomycetes > Streptosporangiales > Streptosporangiaceae > Nonomuraea > Nonomuraea sp. K271. The sequence goes on from NZ_JAAAHR010000142.1 coordinate 8,034, forward strand.
TCCGCGTGATCGTGGACCACGCGGGGGCGGAGGTGACGGTGTTCGGCGCCGGGTCGCCGCGCCGTACCGTCGTGGAGGCGGCCTCGTGGCCGCTGCAGAAGACCTCTCAGGGCGGCTGGTCGCAGAAGCGGTACGAGCGCGCCGTGGACGAGACCTGGGAGAAGAACGCCGTGGCCGTCGCCCAGGAGGTCGACGAGCAGGCACGCCGCATCGGGCCCGAGCTGATCCTGGTGGCGGGCGAGGCCAAGTCGCGTTCCTACCTGCTGCAGCACCTCGGCACCAAGAGTGCCGACAGGGTGCTGATGGTCGAGCACGGCAGCCGCTCCAACCACGGCCAGTTCGAGGAGGACGCGGAGCGGGCGCTGGACGGCTGGCTCGACCGCAAGCGCGCCGAGCTGCTCGAACGTCACCAGGAGACGAACGGGCCCACCGGGATGGCGAGGGTGGCGCACGCCCTGCGCGAGGGCCGGGTGCAGGCCGTGCTCGCGCCCGGCGAGCTGCCGAAGCCCGTCTGGATCGGCGAGGGCGGCACCCAGCTCGCCACCGACCCGGACGAGCTGCGGCGCTGGGGCGTGCCGGAGCCCGTGCCGGAACGTTCGGACTCCGCCCTGGTCAGGGCCACCGCGATGACGGACGCGGAGTTGTGGTTCACCGACGCGGTCACCGACGTGGCGGCCGTGCTCAGGTACTGATGATCACTTCGAGCGTTCTGGGGCCGTGCACGCCTTCGACCCGGTTGAGCTCGATGTCGCTGGTGGCCGACGGGCCGCTGATCCAGGTGAGCGGGCGCGACGGGTCGAGCCTGGCGATGGCCTCGGGCACGCCGGCCACGATCTGGCCGGCCCGCACCACGCACAGGTGGTGGTCGGGGACGAGCGTCTGCGCTCGTGTGCCCTGCCCGGGGCCGTGGTCGAGGACGATCGTGCCGGTCTCGGCGATGGCCACGGCGCAGCCGGTGATCACGCCGTCGGCCGTGCCGAGGTCGGCCCAGCCGCCCGCGCGGTCGAATCCGTCGGGGACGATCATGCGGCGACCGCCGGCGAGCTCGTCGATCCTGCCGGGCACGTCGGCCTCGGGAATCACGTGCACGATCGCGCGGTAGTCGCCGACGCGCTCGGCGAACAGCTCCACCAGGTCGCCGGCCTGCTGGGTCGTGCGGTAGCCGCGGGGGATCTCGACGTCCGGCGCGCCCGCCACCGCCCGGCCGATCCTGGCGAGGATCTCGTCACGTGCGGTCATCCCGGCCTCCTCTCTCCCACCAGTCCCTGAACGACTCCGCCGGGATCTCGGGCAGGTCCCTCGTGTCGGTCCACGCCGACGCCGGCCCCGGCAGCCGTTTCGGCAGCAGCCCGCGCAGGCGGCCGGCCAGGCGCTGGGCCTGGGCGAGCCGTACGTGGTCGTTGAGTATCCAGCCTGCGACCTTCATGCCCGCCCGCTCGGCGGCCGGGTGCGGGGCCTTGGAGCGCAGGTCCACCAGGACCTCCGGGATGTCGATGGCCACCGGGCAGACGTCGTAGCAGGCGCCGCAGAGGCTGGAGGCGAACGGCAGTGAGGCGTCGAGCTCGGACGACATGCCCCTGAGCTGCGGGGTGAGGATCGCGCCGATCGGGCCCGGATAGACCGAGCCGTACGCGTGGCCGCCCGCGCGCTCGTAGACCGGGCACACGTTCAGGCAGGCCGAGCAGCGGATGCAGCGCAGCGCCTGGCGGCCCACCTCGTCGGCGAGCACGTCGGTACGGCCGTTGTCGAGCAGGACCAGGTGGAAGGCCTGGCCCTCGACGGCGCCCGTCCACATGCTCGTGTAGGGATTCATCCGCTCGCCTGTGGAGCTTCTCGGCAGGAGCTGGAGGAACACCTCGAGATCCCGCCATGCGGGGAGGAGCTTCTCGATCCCCACCACGCTGATGAGCGTCTCCGGGAGGGTCAGGCACATGCGGCCGTTGCCCTCCGACTCCAGCACGACCAGGGTGCCGGTCTCGGCCACCATGAAGTTCGCGCCCGAGATGGCGACCTTGCTCCTGAGGAAACGTTCGCGCAGGTGAAGCCGTGCCGCCTCGGCCAGGGCGGATGGGTCGTCGGTGAGGTTCTCCGGGACCTTCGGCATCTTGTCGAGGAAGATTTCGCGGATCTCGGACCGGTTGCGGTGGATCGCGGGGACCAGGATGTGGCTGGGGAAGTCGTCGCCGAGCTGGACGATCAGCTCGGCGAGGTCGGTCTCGTACGCCTCGATGCCGTGCTCGGCCAGGGCCTCGTTGAGCCCGATCTCCTGGGTGGCCATCGACTTGACCTTGACGACCTCGCGCTCGCCCGTGGCCTGGACGAGGCCGGTGACGATGCGGTTGGCCTCGGCTGCGTCCCTGGCCCAGTGGACGGTGCCGCCCGCCCTGGTCACCGCCTCCTCCATCATGACGAGGTAGCGGTCGAGGTTGCGGAGGGTGTGGTCCTTGATGGCCTTGCCGGCCGCGCGGAGGTCCTGCCAGTCGGGCAGCTCGGCGACGACGCCGGCGCGCTTGCCGCGGATGGTGGAGGTGGCTTTGCGGAGGTTGTAGCGGAGCTGGGAGTTCTGTACGGCCTCCGAGGCGTTTTCCGGGAAATTTCCGGGCATGCCGAGGAAAGTCGCGCTCATTGGGCCTCCTCCGTCGATGCGAGGATCTCGGCCAGGTGCATCGTCCTGACCCCGGTCCTCTGGCGGCTCAGGGTTCCGCCGATGTGCATCAGGCACGAGTTGTCCGCCGCGCAGATCACCTCGGCCCCCGTGTCCAGGATGTTGCGGGTCTTGTCGGCGCCCATAGCGGCGGAGACGGCCGGATTCTTGACCGCGAACGTGCCGCCGAAGCCGCAGCACTCCTCCTCGCCGGGCAGCGGCACGAGTTCGAGCCCGCGGACGTTCCGCAGCAGCCGCGCGGGCCGGTCGCCCAGGCGGAGCCCGCGGAGTGAGTGGCACGTCGGGTGATATGTCACCCGGTGCGGGAAGTATGCGCCTACATCGTCTGTCTTGAGGACGTCGACCAGGAACTCCGACAGCTCGTACATCTTCGGCGTGACCTCCGCGATCGCCGCCGCTCCCCTGCTGCCCGGCCCGGCCAGCTTCGGGTACTGCTCGCGGACCATGGCCGCGCACGACCCCGACGGCGACACGACCGCGTCGTACCCGGCGAAGACCTCGGTGAAGTGCCGGGCCAGCCGCACGCCCTCCTGCCTGTAGCCGGTGTTGACGTGCATCTGCCCGCAGCACGTCTGGGCGACGGGGAAGTCCACGTCGCAGCCGAGCCTGCGCAGGAGCGACACGACGGCCTTGCCAGTGCCGGGGAAGAGCGTGTCGTTCACGCACGTGATGAACAGGGCGACTCGCACGACTCTCCTTCCAAGGTATGGTCCGACCACAGTATGGTCAGACCATACCGAACCACAATCTTTCCGGCCACCATGGGAGGTTCCGTTGGGCGACGGCGGCTGGCGTCCCGTGAAACGGACGCGGACGTTCGAAGAGGTGCTCACCCAGATCGAGCGGCGCATCGCGGAGGACGGCCTCACCGCGGGAGACCGGCTGCCTCCCGAGCGCCGGCTGGCCGAGCAGCTCGGCGTCAGCCGCTCGTCCGTACGCGAGGCCATGCGCGTGCTGGAGTCGCTCGGCGTGGTCTCCTCCCAGGTGGGCCGGGGCCCCGACGCGGGCGCGGTGCTGACCTCACGCCCCGAGACGGCGCTGACCGACCTGCTCCGGCTCCACCTCGGCATGGCGGGCCTGGAACTGCGCGAGGTCATCGGCACCCGGCACATGATCGAGCAGTGGGCCGCCTCCCACGCCGCCTCGGCAGGGGCGGACACGTCCGCGCTCGCCGCCGCCCTTTCCGGGATGGACGGGGCGAGCACGGCGGAGGAGTTCGTCGAGCACGACACCGCCTTCCACTGCGCGATCGCGGACGCGTCCGGCAACCGGCTCGTCGCGGCCATCATGCGCTCGCTACGCGACTCGATGCGGAGGTACGCGGTCGAAGCGGTCGAACGCCTCGGCGACACCGCGATCCTGCGCGCCGACCACGTACGCATCCTGCGAGCCGTCGAGGCCGGCGACGCGGACGAGGCCGCCAGGGCCGTCACGGAGCACCTGGCGCACGCGTACCCGTCGTTGTCCGGTCACTGAACCGTGTCCGCCTGCCTGCAGGTGGCACCCGAACAGGCCATCATCGCCTGCAGCCGCCGTTCGAGCCCGGCGAGCAACGCGGGGTCGGCGCTCGCGGCGAGGTTGTCCAGCTGGTACGGGTCCGCGTGCAGGTCGTAGAGCTGCCGCTCCCCCGTGTCGTACCGGACATAGGTGTAGCGATCCGTACGCAACGCTCGATAGCCGGGCACCGGAGTCTGCCGAGCCGACGCCCTGTTGGCCGGCCTGGCGAATTCGACCAGCACGTTCCTGCGCCACTGCGCCGGCGGGTGGCCCCCCAGCAGCGGCACCAGCGAACGGCCCTCCGCGAACGGCGGAAGCGGAGCCCCGCCCAGCGCCGCGAACGTCGCCGGCAGGTCCACGGCGGAGGTCAGCGGGTCGATTCTGGAGCCGGCGGCGACGCCGGGGCCGCGCACGACGAGCGGCACCCTCACCGCCTCCTCGAACGGGGTGGTCTTGCCTCGCCTGAGCCGGTGCGTGCCCAGGTGGAAGCCGTTGTCGGAGGCGAAGAAGATGTAGGTGTCGCCGAGCTTGCCCGACTCGCGCAGGGCCTTCACCAGCGAGCCGACGAGGTCGTCCACGCCGAGCATGGCCCGCAGCCTGGCGCGGAACCGCTCGTCGATGTTCTCGGCGCCGGCCGGGCCGATCCTGGGCAGCTCGCGCACCCACAGCGGCTCTCGGCTGACGTCCTCCTGGTCGAACGACGGGGACCGCGGCGCCATGGCGTCGGGGAACGCGCCGGCGTGCCGGGGTGCGGGGTTGGCCGGGTTGTGCGGCGGGATGGGCGCCAGGTAGAGGAAGAACGGGTCCTTCGACGCGGTCACGAAGTCGCGGGCCTTACGGGACAGCACGTCGGTCAGGTAGTCGCTCTCCGACCAGCCGTAGTCGGCCACGCGGCCGTTCTCGTTGAGCCGGTAGCCGTACTCCTGGTAGAGCTTGCGCACCGGCACGGCCCACTCGTCCCAGCCGGGCGGCACATATGTCTCCTGGGCCGTGACGCCGGGATAGTGGTTGAGATATTTGCCCATGAGGGCGGTGCGGTAGCCGGCCTGCTTCATCCACGTCCCGATGGTGGAACGTTCCAGCCCTTGCGCATGAAAGCGGTCGAACCCGCCTTCCGGCGCGGTGTTGGTCCATACGCGATGGCTGTGGACGTACTGCGAGCGCAGCGTCGACGCCCGCGACGGACAGCACCAGGGGTTGGTCGCGAAATACCGGTCGAACGACGCCCCCTGGTGGACGAGATGCCGGGTGATGTTGGGGAAATGGCCGAGCGTTCCGGTCTCGAGGTCGTCGGCCAGCACGAACACGATGTTCGGCCGGGGGACTCCCTCGGCCACCGCGGTCCCGCCCACCGGCAGGAGGAGCAGCAGGCAGACGAGTCGGGACAGAGCCTTCAGCACACGGCTTCCACTTCCCGCGAGATGTGCATTGACACTGAAGGGGACCGCGGGGGTAATGGAATCTACCTCCGGAGGTGGATCATGAAGCTCGGCCTGAATCTCGGTTACTGGCAGCGCGACGCCGACGACGCAACGGAGTCGGTGCTCGCCGCCGAGCGGCTCGGCTACGACTCGGTGTGGACCGCGGAGGCGTACGGCAGCGACGTCTTTACCCCGCTGGCCTGGTACGGCGCGCGCACCAGCCGCATCAAACTGGGCACCTCCATCGCCCAGATCTCGGCCAGGCCGCCCGTCACGACGGCGATGACGGCGATGACCCTCGACCACCTCACCGGCGGCCGGCTACTGCTGGGCGTGGGCGCGTCCGGCCCGCAGGTCGTGGAGGGCTGGTACGGCAGCCCGTTCGCCAAGCCTCTGGCCAGGACCCGCGAATACGTCGAGATCATGCGCAAGGTGTGGCGCCGCGAGGAGCCGGTCACCAGCGACGGCCCGCACTACCCGCTCCCGCTCGCGGGCGGGCTGGGCAAGCCCCTCAAGCTCATCACCCATCCGCTCCGCCCCGACATCCCCGTCTACCTCGGGGCGGAGGGCCCGAAGAACGTCGCCCTGGCCGCCGAGATCGCCCAGGGCTGGCTTCCGCTGTTCGCGTTCCCCTCCAAGATCGAGGAGATGTACGGCGCGTCACTCGCGGACGCGCCCGCGGGCTTCGACGTGGCGGCCATGGTGATGGTGGTGATCTCCGACGACGTGCGCTCCGCGCTGGACGGCGTGAAGATGATGCTGACCCTCTACATCGGCGGCATGGGGGCGAAGCAGCGCAACTTCCACGCCGACATCATCGGCAGGATGGGCTACGCCGAGGCCGCCGAGCACATCCAGTCGCTCTACCTGGCCGGAAAGAAGGACGAGGCGTTCCGCGCGATCCCGGACGAGCTGGCCGACGGCATCTCGCTCGTCGGCCCGCCCGGCCGGATCAAGGAACGCCTGGAGCTCTGGCACGCCAGCCCCGTCACGAGCCTGCTGGTCATGGGCCCGCGTGACGAGCCCTCGCTGAAGCTGGTGCGCGACCTCGTGCTGGGCTGAGCCCCCGCACGCCGGTCAGTCGGGGCGCGGCGCCGGGTCGGTGGTCACCGACCGCAGCAGCGGCCTGCTCAGCGCGCCTGCCCCCAACACGCCGGCGAAGCCGGCCACGACGCAGGCGAGCAGCGTGACCGCGCCCACCGTGCTGATCCCGCCGAGCATGAACGGCGTCGCGCAGAACACCCCCACCAGGATCGCGCCGCCGCCCATCACGGCCAGCGGGATGAGCGTCTCGGCGCGGCGGGCCTTGTCGAGCACCTCCAGCGGCGTGCCCGCCAGGCGCAGCAGCCCGTACGTCTGCCGCCGGTCCAGGATCGCCGACGCGGCCGTGATGCCCGCGCTGGCGATGGCCACCAGGAACGACACCGACAGCACGACGATCGTGCCCACGCGGACGTCGGCCAGGATCTGCACGCCGAAGCGCTGGTCGTCCGTCTTCGTCGTGGGGGTGCGGCCGGGGACGAGCCCGGCGAGCGCGGTGCGCGCCCGGTCGACGGCGGCGGCGTCGGCGGAGCTGCCCAGAGCGGCGACGACGACCTGGTCCGACGCCTCCACGGTGGCCGTCACCTTCGCCCGCTCCAGCCGCTCGCGCGCCTGCCCGGTCACCTTCGTCATCTGTCCGGCGGGCGCGGTGACCCGGAGCTGGGGCGGCCCGGTCTCGCCCTCGAACGCCCCCGGGCTGAGCAGGCCGAGGAAGCCCGCCACGAATCCGGTCAGCGCCACGCCGCTCACCGTGCGCCAGGCCGAGCGCGGGTCGTCCACCAGCCGCCGGCCCGCCAGCAGCCGGGCCGGTCTCCGCGCGCTCGCGGCCGTGATCCTGCCGATCACCCCCACCACCCAGGGCCCGGCCAGATTGACGCAGAGGAACGCCAGACCGAGCGCCACGGCGATGATCGTGACGCTGGAGCCCCTGGTCAGCATCGGGAACACGGCCAGCACCGCCAGCAGGGCGAGCACCCGTACGAACCGCATGGCGGGCGGGGTCTCCCGCTTGGCCACGCCGAGCGGGCTCACCACGACGCGCCGCAGCCCGATCACCGCGGACAGACCCACCAGCAGCGGCACCGCCACCAGCACCGCGGCCAGGACCAGCGGACCGGGGAACAGGTCGGCGGCGAACCAGGGGCCGCCCTGCATCTCGATGCCCGCCAGCAGCGGCACGGCCACGGCGAACGCGACCGTCCCCACGAGCGCGCCGGCCAGCGCCACGATCATCGCCTCGGCCACGGTCATGGCGACGACCTGGCCCGGCGTCGCGCCGACCAGCCGCAGCGCGGCCAGCCGCTGGTCGCGCCTGGCCACCGTGAGCCTGGCCGCGGCGCCGCCGAACACCAGCAGCGGCACCACCATGAGCACGCTCGCGATGAGCGCCAGCACCCGGTACGCCTGCGAGTCCTCGCTCGGCGCGCCCGCCAGATCGGCCACCTTGGTGGGCGGCTTGGAGATGACCCAGTCGTCGCTGCGCTTCGCGGTCAGCGCGGGCGCGCCGGGTTCGTGGCCGACGACGGCGACGAGTTCGTCCGAATGGATCAGCGCCTCGTCGCCGAGCACCCCCGCGGGATCGGGGTAGCGGTCGGCGAGCTCGGCCGCGGGCAGCCGCGCGGCCAGCTCGGCCAGCGCGGGCGAGAGCCACACCTCGCCGGGGGCGGGGAACCGCGGCATGCCGGGCGGGGCGGGCGCCCGGCCGAGCGCGGCCAGGTCGACGACGGTGATCGCCTGGTCGCGTACGTAGTCGTAGCGGGCCGCCTGGACGGCTACCGCGCCGGACGCCGCGGGCACCGGGTTGCGCCAGGCGCCGCGCTCGCCCCTGGCCTCGAAGGCGAAGTTCGCGGCCACGGCGAACAGCAGCAGCGCCGTGGACACGGCGACGGCGGCCAGGGTGAGCCAGGTGCCGAGCATCCCCTTGCCGCCGCCCTTCAGCAGCCGCCAGGTCAGTGCGAGGTTCACGCGCGCACCCCGCTCGGCACGATCAGGCCGTCGCGGACCTCGGCCGCGCGGTCGCACCACGCGGCCACCTCCGGGTCGTGGGTGACGACGATCAGGGACGCGTCGTTGTGCTTGGTCGCCTCCGCGAGCAGCCGCATCGTGTCGTGCCCTGTCCGCTGGTCGAGCGCCCCCGTGGGTTCGTCCGCGAACACCACGGCCGGGCGGCTCACCAGCGCCCTGGCGATGGCCACCCGCTGCGCCTGGCCGCCGGACAGCTCGCCGGGCCGCCTGCCCTCCATGGACTGCAGGCCGAGCGGCGCGAACCACTCGCGCGCCCGGCGCACGGCCTGCGCTCGCGGCACCCCGTCCAGCATGAGGGGGAGCGCCACGTTCTCCTCCGCCGGGAGCTCGGGCAGGAGCTGGCCGAACTGGAAGACGAAGCCGAAGCGGGTGCGGCGCAGCGCGCTGCGCCTGCGCTCGGACATGGTGTCGATGCGCCGGCCGAGCAGGTGCACCTCGCCCGCGTCCGGCTTCATGATCCCGGCCAGGCAGTGCAGCAGCGTCGACTTGCCCGAGCCGCTCGGGCCCATGATCGCCACGGCTTCGCCGGCGCGCACCGCGATGTCCACTCCGCCCAGGGCGACCGTCTGCCCGAACCTCTTGGCCAGGCCTCGTCCAACAAGCACGTCGTTCATGACGTCCAGCCTCGGGGCGGCCGGGGGTGCGGCGGATCGGCCGGGCGGCCAGAACCGCATCGGCCGAACGGCCGATCTCTAAAGTTGGGGCGTGACTATTCGGGTTCTCGTCGCCGACGATCAGCAACTGGTACGCACCGGCTTCCAGATGATTCTGGACGCGCAGCCGGACATTGAGGTCGTGGCCGCGGTGGCCGACGGCGCCGAGGCCGTGGCGCAGGCCCGCCGGCTCAGGCCCGACGTGTGCCTGCTCGACATCAGGATGCCCAAGCTCGACGGCCTGGAGGTGACCCGGGTCCTGGCGGGGCCGGGGGTCGAGAACCCGTTCCGGGTCGTCATCGTCACCACCTTCGACCTGGACGAGTACGTCTATGGAGCCCTGCGCTCAGGCGCGACGGGGTTCCTGCTCAAGGACAGCGGGCCCACGCTGCTGATCGAGGCCGTCAGGGCCGCGGCGGCGGGCGACGCGCTGGTGTCGCCGTCGGTGACCGTACGGCTGCTCCAGCACGTGGCCCAGCCCCGGCGTGCCCCGGCTCCGGTGAACGATCCGCTGACCGATCGCGAGCTGGACGTCGTACGCCTGATCGCCAGGGGCCGCACCAATCAGGAGGTGGCCGCGGAGTTGTTCGTGTCGCTGTCGACGGTCAAGACGCACCTCGGCAGCATCTTCGCCAAGCTGGGAGTCAGGAACCGGGTGGAGATCGCGGCGTGGGCGTGGGAATCCGGCGTGGTGAGCTGATTAACAGGAGGGCTCACGGGATACAAGTGAGTCAGAACCTCAGCGCATGGCCATGGGAGAACAACGTGCGCCACACCCAGGCATCGCCCGCGAGAGCCGCCCTCGCCGTACACGTGACTCTGGTCGCCCAGGTCCTTTCCATCGGCGCTCTCATGATCTTCGAGCAGGCGCGGGGCCGCGACCTCGCCGTGCAGCTCGCCGCGTTCGGCGGCCGGCCCACAGGGGCCGACGCGGAGGCCGTTGTCGGGGCGGTGACGGTGTTCGCGGTGCTGATGATGCTGGTGGCGGGCACCTCCGTCGCGGTCGCCGCCACCTACGTGACCTGGCTCGTGCGGGCCAGGCAGGCCAACGACCGCTCGGCCGCGACCGGCCCCGTGGCGGCCGCCTGGCTGATCCCGGGCGTCAACCTGATCGCCCCGGCCGTGCTGGTCGACGAGGTGTGGCGCGGCGCCCGGCCGCCCGCGGGCCGCCGCGGCCGGTGGCTGGCGCTGCTGACCGGCTGGTGGGTGAGCTGGCTGGCCATGCTGACGCTGGTCACCGTGCGACTGCCGCTCGGCTCGTCGGAGCTCGACCTGACGGGGGTGGGCCTGCTGGAGCTGACCTGCTCGGCGCTGGCGGCCCTGCTGTGCGCGGCCACCGTACGCGAGCTGACCCGGCTCCAGCGGGGCTCCCGGGCACCCCGGCAGGCGGAGCTCGGCACCGTACGCGCCTTCGCCCCCGAGCCGCGCCCGGCCCCGGGCTCCACCCCGATCGGACGCGCCGGCTAGGTCACCGCACCTGCGCGTGGTTCCCGTGAGGAAGGGACGCGTTCCCGCGGTGCGCTCAGTGGTTCAGGCGGCGGTGGGGCCTGAGCTGCCCGGGCTGGCGTGCCAGAGCCGCCTGGGCGGTTCGGTGACGGCGGGGCCGATATCGGAGTAGGGCGAGAGCCTGAACCCGTTGGGATATTCGATGGCGCGGCCTCCGACCCCCGCGAGGTCCTCCTGAGTCTGGGTGATGGCGGCGCGGACCGCCTCGATGCCCTGGGAGCGCCGGAGCGCGTCGAGATCCACCAGGTTCCAGCAGTCGAGCGCGCGCACCGACACCGCCCGCGTGCCCGTGCGCCTGACCACTCCCCTGGCCAGCATGAGCCACGAGCCGAACACGATCGAGGCGCACCGCCCCTGCACCGACTCGAAGAACGTCAGGTCGACCGGCCCCGTAGAGTCGTCGAGCGTGGCGAAGATGACCCGCCGGCCCGAGCGCACGGCGGGTGTCTGGGTCGCCACCTTGACGCCCGCGACCAGCACCTCCGTGCCGTTGCGCCGGCCGAGGAGGTCTCTGGAACGTACCACTCCGAGCGCGTCGAGCAGTTCGTCGTGGAAGCTGATGACGTGCCGGCTGACGTCGATGCCGAGGATCTCCAGCTCGGCCTCGACCATCTCCGTCTCCGTCATCTCGGGCAGCTCGCCCGGCGGGAGGTGCTCGCCGAAGCCGAGCGGGAGCTGCACGGACGGATGTTCCTCCCGGGAGGGCGGGGGCGCGTAGCGCCTGGACCTGCGCGGGCCGGCCCGCACCCCGGTCCCCGAAGCCCGGTCGAGCGCTCCGACCTGGGCGATCAGGTCGCGGCGGGTCAGCTCGCCAGGACGCCAGCGGGGCCCGCCCGGGTGCAGGTCGTGGAGCACGTCCAGGCCGCCGACCTGGACGATCCGCTCGATCGTGGGCCGGGAGGGCCGGGCGCGGTCCCAGAAGTCGGCCAGCGAGGTGTACGGCTGCCCGGCGACCATGCGCTCGACCTCCGCCTCGCTCACCCCCTTGACCGCCGAGAACGGCACCCGCAACGCGTACCCCTTGCCGATCTCCTCCTGGCGGAAGCCGCGCCGCCCGGCAGGGCCGTCGCCCAGCTCGGACGGGCGCACGCGCACCCGCACGCGCGGCCCGAGCCGCTCGACCTGCCAGTCCTTGCCCGACTTGTTGACGTCGAGCTGAAGAATCTTGATGCCGCACTGCCTGGCCTCGTCGATGATGACGCGCGGTGGGTACATGCCGGGCTCGTGCGTGAGCACGCCGGCGAAGAACGCCGCCGTGTGGTGCCGCTTCAGCCAGGCCGACTGATAGGTGGGCAGCGCGAACGCCGCCGCGTGCGCCTTGCAGAACCCGAACGCCCCGAACGCGTCCAGCACCTTCCAGGCGCGTTCGACGGCCGCGTCGCCGAAACCGTTGGCCCTGGCCATGGGCACGAACGTCCTGCGTACCCGCTCGCGCCCCTCCGGGGTGTCCAGGGTGCGCCGCAGCAGCTCGGCGAACGACAGGTCGCGCCCGGTCATCACCGAGATGATCCTGAGCACCTGCTCGTGGAACACTACGACGCCGTGCGTCTCCTTCAGCGCCTCCCTCAGGCTCTCGTGGGGGTAGTACGGCTTGCGCCACCCGTGCCTGGCCTCCAGGTAGGGGGTGACCATGTCGGAGTTGACCGGACCAGGGCGGAACAGCGAGATGTCCACGATCAGGTCGTGCATCCTGCGCGGCTCCAGCTTGGCGACCAGCTCGCGCTGGCCGGGCGACTCGATCTGGAAGCAGCCGAGGGTGCGGCCGGCGCTGATCATGTCGTAGGTGTCCTGGTCGTCGTGGGGGACGTACTGGGTCTCCGGGTCGTCCCCCTGCTGGGTGTCCAGCTCGACCACGACGTCGTCGACCCGCTTGATCTCGCCCAGCGCGTACGCCAGCGCCGACTGCATCCGCACGCCCAGCACGTCGAGCTTGAGCAGTCCGGCCTCCTCGACGTCCTCTTTGTCGAACTGCGACATCGGGAACTCCAGCAGGCTGCGCTCCACCGGCGTCCTGTCGCGCAGCCCCGCGTTGCCGACGAGCACGCCGCACGGGTGCAGCGCGATGTGCCTGGGCAGGCCGTCGAGCTTCTCCGCCAGCCGGAACACCCGCTCCAGCCCCGCGTCGCCGAGCCGGCTCTCGCGCAGCTCGGGCAGGTCGTTCAGCGACGCGGTGATCTGCCTGGCCCTGATGTGCGGGAACGCCTTGGCGATGGCGTCGATCTCGTGCGGCGGCAGGCCCATCGCGCCGGCGACGTCGCGGATGGCGCTGCGCGCCCGGTAGGTCTCCATCATGGACACGCAGGCCACGCGCGCCTCGCCGTAGCGCTCGAAGATGGCCTTGTAGCAGTCGAGGCGGCGGGCCGATTCGACGTCGATGTCGATGTCGGGCAGCCCGATGCGGCCCTCCGACAGGAAACGTTCCATGAGCAGGCCGTGATCGAGCGGGTTGACCTCGCCGATGCCGATGAGGTAGTTGACCAGGCTGCCCGCTCCGGAGCCGCGGATGGCGCAGCGGACGCCCATGCCGCGGATCATGTCGGTGATGCCGGCCACGGCGATGAAATATCCGGACAGCCGCTTCTTCTCGATGATGGCCAGCTCGTCCTGGAGGCGCAGCCTGGCGTCGGCCGAACGGTCGAGGCCGCGCGCGAGCAGGCCGTCCTCGAGCCGGTGACGCAGCAGCGGCACCGGGTCACGGCCGATCTCGGGCAGGTGCAGGTCGGGCGGGTCGTTCCGGAGCGCGAGCAGCCTGCGGGGGTCGATCGCGCACGCCTCGGCCAGCCGCCTGGTGGTGAACAGCAGCTTCGCCACCCGCTCCTGGTCGGCGCCGCAGACCTTGGCCGCGACCTGCCTCATCTCCTTGCCGCTCTTGAGGTAGGCGTGCGAGGTGGTGCGGTCGAGGTGGCGAGGGTGCAGCGGGACGAGCTGGCGGGCCGCGTCGAGCACGTCGCCGACCTGGTGGTCGGCCGGGTCGAGATAGCGGGTGGCGTTGGTCAGCACGGCCGGCACGCCCATGGACTCGGCCAGCGCGAGCATGCGCACGGCCGTGATGGCGTCACGGAAGCCGTACTGGTCGACCAGCTCGATCACCACGCCGGGCACCGCGGCCCGCCACAGGCCGAGCAGCGTCCTGGCCTGCTCGTCGCGGCGTTCCGCCACCGCGCGGCCCACGTCGGACCTCGGGCCGAGCAGCACCACGAGCCCGTCGTCGGCGCCGAACCCGTGCTCGCCGCCGGGCCCGCCCGCCCACTCGCCGGCCAGCTCGCGGGTCAGCCTGGGCTCGCCCCGCTCACCGGCGTGATGGGCGGCCGTGACCAGGCGGCACAGGCGGGACCAGCCGCCCCTGCGGGCCAGCACCGTGACGCGGTCCTCCGCGCCGGGGCCGGTCCGGGGGCGGCGGGGCGGCGGCAGCCCTGGCAGCAGGCTGGGCGCGGGGACGTCGAGCGCGAGGTTCACGCCGAGCACCGGCGCGATGCCGGCCTCCGCGCACGCCTGGACGTGTTTGATCGCGCCGTAGAGCCCGTCGCGGTCGGTCAGCGCCAGGATGTCCATGCCGTGCTCGGCCGCCCGGCTCACCAGCGCGCGCGGGAAGGCGGTGCCGTAGCGCATGGAGTAGGCCGAGCACACGTTGAGGTGTGGGAACGGGGGCGCCATCAGTCCCACGCCCTCAGCAGCAGCCAGCCGTTGCCCGCGGTGTCGTAGCGCAGCTCGTAGGAGCCCACCTCGCGGCCGGGGCCCGCCTCGACCCGCCAGAACCGGCGCTCGCCCGGATCGCCCTCGCTCGTCTTCCACCATTCGCGCGCGACCACCCAGTGGTCGAGGATCCGGCGCACGAGATAGAGGCGGTCGCGCCAGACGAACTGGGTCGGCTCGCCGTCTCTGGTCCACACCTCTATCGGATCGCCATAGAGTCTGCTCAAGACGCTTCTCCCCGCCGGCTCTGGTCTGCATGTGGAGCCGCCCGGGGGAAGGCGGGCGCTTACCTATCGAACATATGTTCTCAGCGTCCGGAACGCAAGTCGTTCACCTCTGCCCCCGAGGCTGCCCTTCTTCCCCCGTACGGGGGGAAGCATGCCGCAGCGTCTGTCGCCGATCGGCCCCCACCCGTGGGGGCCGGGCGGCCGCGGCGGCGGCGTACGCGCGGCTCACGCGGGTTCCGTACGGGTCTGCGCCGAGTGGGGCCGATATCGGTAAGCTAGCGCGGCGTGAGCGGTGAACCATCCCAGATCGGGCGCTACCGGCTGCTGAGCGTGCTGGGCCGAGGCGGGATGGGCACGGTCCACCTAGCCGAGGATCCCTCCGGGCAGCGGGTCGCCGTCAAAGTGATCAACCCGGAACTCACCCAGCACGAGCAGTTCCGCATGCGGTTCCGGCGGGAGGCCGACGCGGCCCAGCGGGTGCGCAGGTTCTGCACCGCCGCGGTGATCGAGGCCGCGCTCGACGACGACCAGCTCTACGTGGTCACCGAATACGTGCCGGGCCCCAACCTCGAGGAGGCCGTACACCGCTCGGGGCCCCTGCGCGGGTCCAGCCTCGACGCGCTGGCCGTCAACGTCGCCACCGCGCTCATCGCCATCCACGGCGCCGGGGTCGTGCACAGAGACCTCAAGCCGTCCAACGTGCTGCTGTCGCCCGTCGGCCCGCGGGTGATCGACTTCGGCATCGCGCGGGCGCTCGACACGCTCGGCGGCGTCACGGGGACCGGCGAACTGGTCGGCACGCCCCGCTACATGGCTCCCGAGGTGCTGCGGGGCGAACCGGTGTCCCCGGCCTGCGACGTGTTCTCGTGGGCCTGCCTGGTGGCGTACGCGGCCAGCGGGCGGGCGCCCTTCGGCGGCGAAACGCTGCCGGCGATCGTCTACCAGGTGCTCAACACCGAGCCCGACCTCAACGCCGTAGAACCCGGCCTGCGCGAGCTGGTCGGAGCCGCGCTGCGCAAGGATCCGGCGGCCAGGCCGACCGCGCAGCAGCTGCTCGACCACCTCGTCGGGCGGTCGGCCGCTCCCGAGCAGGCGGCGCAGACCGTACAGGTGACCTGGCAGCAGGCCGCCACCGCCCACACCGACGTGCGACCGGGCGCGGCGAAAGGGCGCGGGAAGCTGATCGCGGGGATCGCGGCGGCCACGGCGCTGGTCGTGGCCGGCGGAGTGACCGCGTGGACGCTGCTCGGCCCCGACGGGCCGCCCGACGACCTGCGCGTCCTCTACCGCGAGGACTTCACGCAGACCACCGGCGGCTGGAACGGCACCTACGACCCGGACCAGAGCTCCAGCTACGGATACCGCACGGACGGCACCTACGGGCTGGACGTGGAGGAGTACAACGAGGAGCGCTGGGCGGAGGCGCCCATCCCCTTCCTCGTCGCCGAGCCCACGAGCACGCCCGACCCGTCGGCCACGCCCACGCCGATGTTGCCGTCGTCCGTCGTGGTCGCCGTCACCTCCGAGGTCAAGAAGGCGGTGGGCGCCGGTGAATACGGCGTCTACTGCCACAACCCCGAGGACGACACCTACTACGAGTTCGGGATCGACACGAAGGGGCAGGCCAGGATCCGGCGCATCTTCGACGGCGCCGGCGGCACGCTGGCGCAGCCGGTGCAGGTCGACGGGCTGCCCGGCAAGCCCGCCCGCATCGTGGCGTCGTGCGAGCAGCGGGGGACGGCGGTGCGGCTGACGATGTGGGTGAACGAGCAGCGGGTGCACCAGGTGGACGACCCCAACGGGATCGGCAACGGCCATGTGGGGTTGTTCGCGCGTACGCCGAAGGACGGCACGTCACTGCTGAAGACGACGTTCGACGACTTCGAGCTGCGCGCCCAGAAGGAGCCCTGAGCGCGCGCCTCGAACCGGCGGACGGACTCCGCCCATGGCCTCGCTAGAGGACGCCGGCGCGGGCGGCGGCGAGCGCGGCGTCGGCGGCGCGGTCGGCGTCCTGCTCGCTCACCGGCTCGTGCGCGACGAACAGCCGGTAGTAGACGGGGGCGACCGCGACCCTGATCACCTCGTGGACGTCGACGTGGCCCGGCAGCTCGCCCCGCGTGACCGCCCGCCTGACCACCTCGGCCGACTGCTCGTGCCGCGCCGCGAAGAACGCGTGCAGCGCACGCGCCGCGTCGGGGCTCTGCATGGCGGCCGCCACGAACGCCGACGAGACCGGCCCCAGCTCGGGATCGTCGAACCCGCTGCGCACCAGCTGGACGATGCCCCGCAGGTCACCCTCGATCGAGCCGGTGTCGGGGATCGGCCACGGCTCGTCGGTGGCCAGGTCGAGAGCGTCGGAGATGAGCCCCGTGACGTTGCCCCACCTGCGGTAGACCGTCGTCTTGTGCACCCCTGAACGCTCGGCGACGTTCTCCACCGTCAAGCCCGCGTAGCCGTGCTCGCCCAGCTCGGCGAGCGTCGCCCGGCGTACGGCGTCGCGCACGCGCGCGCTCCGCCCGCCCGGCCGCTTGTTCGACTGCAAAATCTACTCCAGTTGCATTAATCTCCCTCGCATGACACACTAAAGCTACATCAGTTGCGATTGGAGTGCCATCCTGATCAGCCTTCGCAAGGTTTCCAAGTCCTACGGCGATCGCGCCGTGCTCGTCGACGCGTCCATGTCCGTGGGCCCCGGCGAGCGGGCGGGCGTCGTCGGCGACAACGGCTCGGGCAAGTCCACGCTGCTGCGGCTGCTGGCCGGGGCCGAGACGCCCGACGACGGCGAGATCACCGTGTCGCACGACGCCGGCTACCTCGGCCAGACGCTCGGCCAGACGCTCGGTCAGGAGCTCGGCCGGGAGCCGCTCCAGACGGTCCAGGAGGCGATCGACGCCGCCCTGGCCGGCCTGCGCGCCATGGAACGCCGGATGCGCGAGCTGGAGTCGTCGCTCACCGACGACGTCATGGACGAATACGGCGAGCTGCTCACGGCGTACGAAGCGCGCGACGGCTGGCACGCGGACACGCGCGTGGACAGGGCGTTCCACGGCCTCGGCCTCGCCCACGTGGGCCGCGACCGCGTGTTGTCGAGCCTGTCGGGCGGCGAGCAGGCGCGGCTCGGCCTGGCCTGCGTGCTGGCCGCCTCGCCCCAGGTGCTGCTGCTCGACGAGCCGACCAACCACCTCGACGCATCGGCGCTCGCCTGGCTCGAAGACCGCCTGCGCGAGCACCGGGGCACGGTGGTCGCCGTGTCCCACGACCGGATCTTCCTCGACCGGGTGGCCACGGCGGTGTTCGAGGTCGAGCGGGGCGCCGTCACCCGGTTCGGCGGCGGCTACACCGGTTTCCTCGCCGCCAAGGCGGCGGCCAGGGCCCGCTGGGAGCAGTCGTACGCGGCCTGGCGCGAGGAGGTGCGCCAGGTGCGCGAGCACGCGGCCACCACGGCGCACCGGGTGGCCGCGGGGCGGGTGATGCGCGACAACAACAAGATGGCCTACGACCGGAACGCGGGGCGGGTGCAGAGCTCGATCGCGAGCCGGGTCCGCAACGCCCACGAGCGGCTGCGCCGGCTGGAGGCCGACCCGGTCCCCCGC
>NZ_JAAAHR010000143.1:0-26281 GCF_009908215.1 Nonomuraea sp. K271
GGCCAGGGCGTCCGCCGCCAGGGTGCGGGTCTTGGCGGCGGCCTCCGCACGCTGTCTGACGGCGGCGATGAGCGGCATGACCCGGTCGGCCCTGGCGGCGTCGTCGAGCAGGGCCTGAAGGTCGGCTCTCTCATCGGCGCGCTCGTCGAGGGTGCGGCGGAGGGCGAGCGCCTCGGCGTGGCGGCGCCGGCGGTCGGCGAGGCTCGCGGCCTGCTCGTGACGTTCGCGGGCCGCGCGCAGCGCCCGCCCCGCCGCGGCCTGCTCCTCGGCGCTTCCTTCCACGACCGCCCGTGCGGCGTCGAGCAGTGCTCCGGCCCAGCGCAACGGGTCGGCCTCCGGTGTGAGCCGCCCGGCGTCCCCCGCCTGAGCGCACGGGCCCCCGCTCGCCGGCTCCCGGGACCCCGTTCCGCCGGACCCGGGATTCCGGGCGGCGGCGCCTTCCGTGGACGCGGCGGCCGACGCCGGTGAGGCCGGGCCGGGAGCGGTGAGGAGGGTGTCGCCGGCGGCCTCCTCTACGCGTTTGATCGCGAAGTCGACCTGCTGCCGCAGCTCCTGGGCCTCGCGCCAGGCCAGTGTGCGGTGTTCGGCCAGCCACGCCTCCGCCTGGGTGAAGATCTTGACGGTGAACAGCCGCTCCAGCAGCTTGGCGCGTTCGTCGCCGCCGGCCCGCAGGAACCTGGCGAACTCCCCCTGCGGCAACATCGCCACCTGGCAGAACTGGTCGGCGTTCATGCCGAGCAGCTCCCCCACCAGGTGCCCGGCCTCGTCGAGCCGGGTGGTCAGCCCGTGCCACGACGACCCCCGGCGCTCGGAGACGACGACCTTGGCCTTCTCCTCGGTGAAGCCGGCACCGCGCAGCTTGGGCCGCTGCCAGGCGGGTGATCGCTGGATGCGGAGTAACCGGCCGCGGATGGTCACCTCAAGGCCGACCGAGGGCCCTGTCGCGGGCGGGGCGTGGTCGCAGCGCAGACTGCGGGCGCTGTTGCGCTGGCCGGGGACCTGGCCGTAGAGGGCGAAGCAGAGCGCGTCGAGGATCGTGGTCTTGCCCGCGCCTGTGGGCCCGTGGAACAGGAAGAGGCCGGCCTCCGCAAGGGCGTCGAAGTCGACGGTTTCGGTGCCGGGGAAGGACCCGAAGGCCGTGAACGTGAGCCGGTGCGGCCGCATCTATGCCATCGTCTCCTTCACCCTCGACGCCTCGATCGCCTGTCTTAGCAGGGTTTCCTCCTCGGGCGCCGCAGGCTCGCCGCGCACCTCGCGGACGAAGTCGAGGGCGACCTCGGCCTCCGGCCGCCCGCTCAGGCGCGCGGGCCGGACGGCGGGGGCGGCGCCTTCCGGCTCGAAGGCCAGGCCGAGGGTGTGGGGGAAGCGGGAGCGCAGGCGCTCCATGGCGGCTTTGGGGCGGACGGCGTCGGTCAGGGTGACGTGGAGCCAGTGGTCTTCGAGGCGGGCGTGCCGCGGCGAGGTCAGCAGGTCGTCGAGGCGGCCCTTCAGGGTGGCGACGGGCCGGGGCACGGGCGCGGGCACGAACTCGGTCTCCTCGCCCAGGGTGACCAGCCAGCAGCCCTTGACCTGGCCCGCCTCGGAGAACGAGTAGGCCAGCGGCGATCCGGAGTAGCGCACGGTCTCGGACATGCGCTGGCGCCCGTGCAGGTGGCCGAGCGCGACGTAGCCGACCCCGTCGAAGACCGGCAGGGGCACGTGGGCCACCCCGCCCACGCTGATGTCGCGCTCGCTGTCGCTGGCCTGCCCGCCGGTGACGAAGCAGTGCGACAGCACCACGCAGGCGCGGTGGCGGGCGGCGTCGGCCCTGACGCGGGTCATCGCGTGCGTGAGCGCCGCGGTGTGGCTGCGGTCGGGCAGCTCCCAGCCGGCGCGGACCAGCTCGGGCTCGAGGTAGGGGATGCAGTAGAAGGCGACGTCGCCGACCATCACCGGCTCCCATGCCTGGCCGGGGCGGGTGCGCACGTGCACCCCCGCAGTCTCGAACAACGCCGAGCCGAACCTGAGCCGCAGCGCCGAGTCGTGGTTGCCGCTGATCAGCACCACCCGCGCCCCCGAGCCGCGCAAACGGGCCAGCGCGTCGTCGAGCAGGGCGACCGCGTCGACCGACGGCAGCGCCCGGTCGTAGACGTCGCCGGCGATGGCCACGACGTCGACCCGCTCGGCCCGCACCGTCTCCACGAGGTGGTCGACGAACGCCGCCTGCGCCGCGAGGAGGCTCTCGCGGTGGAGTGAGCGCCCGAGGTGCCAGTCGGACGTGTGCAGGATGCGCATGTCGCAGGAAGCTAACAGTTCTCGCCGACAAATGCGGGCTCACCTGTCTCACGCGCCGGGAGTACGCTGGACGATCGGCGGGCAAACCAACGCACATGGGGAGGCCGATGCGCACGGGCCGTGGCACCTTGAGCGTGGCAGCCGGTCTGGTGCTGGTGGCTCTCGCGACGGTCGGATACGTCCTGCCACCCGCGTTCGACCCGCCGCCGCTCAAGGCCGATCCAGCCTTCCAGTCGATCCCGGAGCAGCCGGCCGCCGAGCTGAAGCCGGTGGCGGCGATCGCCTCCGTGCGCAGGGAGCAGGTCTCGGTGGCGGGCGAGGGGCAGCGCCTTGAGGGAACGCTCCGGGCGCCGGCGACTCCAGGGCGGCATCCGGCGATGGTGTTCGTGTCCGGGTCGGGCAACGGATCGCGCACCGAGTTCGCGCCGCAGGCGGAGTTCCTCGCCGCGGCGGGCGTGGTGACGATCGCCTTCGACAAGCGCACGATCGGCTACAACTTCCGCGACCGCGACTTCGGGCTGCTCGCCGACGACGCGCTGCGCATGGTGGAGTACCTGCGCGACCGTCCCGAGGTGGATCCCGCCCGCATCGGGGTGTGGGGGGTCAGCGAGGGCGGCTGGGTGGTGCCCATCGCCGCGGCGAAGAGCTCCGCGGTGAAGTTCCTGGTGATGGTGTCCTCCCCGAACGTCTCCCCGCTGCGCCAGGTCGCGTGGGCGCTGAACGAGCAGCTGCTCAGGCTGCACGCCCCGATCGGCGTACGCGACCTGCTGACCAGGGCGATGGGCGGGGTCGGCTTCGACTTCCTGCGCTACGACGCGATGCCGGCCTTAAGCCAGGTCGAGCAGCCGGTCCTCGCGTTCTACGGCACCACCGACCCCTCGATCCCCTTCGTCGAGTCCACCCAGGCGCTGATCACGGCGATGAAGAAGGCGGGCAACGACGACTACACGATCCGCTTCATGGCCGAAGGCGATCACGCCATGCGGGTCAACGGCGGCGACTTCACCCAGGGCTACCTGGAGACCATGGCCAACTGGATCCTCGGCCTGCCGGACACCGCCGAGCCGTCCGTGCACATGGCGGGCGCCACCCCGGTCCAGCGGTTCGAGGCCAGCGACGTGCCCGCCGCTCCCTGGTACGCGGGCGGCACGATGCTGGGCCTGACGATCTGCCTGGCGGCGGTCGGCTACGTGGCGGGGCCGGTCGCCGCCATGGTCGTCCGCCTGCGCGGCCGCGCGGGCGTCACCGCCGAGGCCAACGCCCGCCTCTGGCCGCCGCTGCGGCGCAGGCTCAGCAGGATCGCGTGGACGAGCCTAGGCCTGCTGATGTCGGTGGTGGCGTTCATCATGCTGCTGGTGCTGTTCTCGGTGAACCAGGCGGGTGCCTGGCCCGCCGTGCTGGCCGGCTGGCTGGTCGTACGCGTGCTCGCGGTGTGGATGCTGATCCAGGAGGTCACGGCGGTGGCGGCGCTCGTGTCGGCGTTGCGCGAGGGCATGCGGCCGAGCCGCTGGCAGCATGTGGCGATCGCGGGCGTGCTGGGCGGCACCGGCCTGCTGATGGTGGCGGCGGCCTACTACGGGCTGTTCTCGTTCCCCTGGTAGACGAAGGCGTTCATCCAGCGGTCGAGCTCGGCGAACACCTGCTTGCGCACCGGCTCGGCCGACAACACCAGGTCGTGCAGACCGTCCGTGATGCGTACGCAGGTGACGCGCGGTCCGACCGAGGTGGACCAGCGGGCCATGTGCCGGGGGTCGAGCACGATGTCGGCCGTGCGCGCCTCCGGCACGAAGTCGCGTACGCGCAGGCCCGCCGCCGAGGTGAGCACGAGCACCGGCACGTCCACCGACAGGCCCGCGTGGAGCCGGCGCTGCGCTCTGCGGATGGCGGCCAGCCACATGGCGTGCACGGAGAAGCCGTGCAGGGGCTTGAGCTCCAGGTCGTAGTCCCATTCGCCCTGCAGGCTGCGGTGCAGGGTCTGCCCGTAGACGGTGCCGGCGCCGAGAGGGATGACCCAGCGGGTGTAGGACAGCGGCGTCTTGAGCAGGTCGGCGGCCATGCGGAGCGGCGCGGGCACGTTGAGGTCGAAGAACGGGCTGTTGAGCACGAGCCCCTGCACCAGGCCGCGGCCCCGCACGCGGTCGGCCCACAGGGGCGCGATCAGGCCGCCGGTGGAGTGGGCGTTGATCGTCAGCTCGTCGTGGTCCTGCCTGATGATGCGGACGGCCTCGTCGATCTCGGGGAAGTAGTCGGTGACGCTCCTGATCAGGCCCCTGGTCTGGTGGGGCAGCAGTGAGCGGCCGTATTTGCGCAGGTCGAGGGCGTAGAAGTCGATGCCGCGGCCGACGTAGTGGTCGGCCAGGTGGTGCTGGAAGAAGTAGTCGGTGAACCCGTGCAGGTAGAGCACGGCCCTGCGGGTGGGGGTGGTGGCCCGCCTGGCGACCAGCGTCGCGACGACCGGGCCTTCGAAGTCGTCGGGCAGGGGCAGCACGGTGGTCTCGTACACATCAGACACCATAAGGATCGTCGGGCCACGACGGCACGCCGGGCGGGAGATCCTGGCTGACCGTCATGGGAAATCGGGCGGGCCGTCTCTCCAGGAAGGCGCTGACGCCTTCGACCGCGTCGGGCGCGCCGCCGAGCTCGGTCATGAGCCGGGAGTCGGCCGCGTGCGCCTCCCAGGGCGAGGCCGCCGACAGGCCCGACCACATGAGCCTGCGTACGGCTGCCACGGAGACGGGGGAGGTGTTCGCGGCGATCTCGTCCGCCAGCGCGTACGCCGCGGGCAGCAGCTCGTCCGCCGGGTACACGCGTGAGACGAGCCGCCCTGCGAGCGCCTCGGAGGCCGGGAAGACGCGGCCGGTCGTGGCCCACTCCATGGCCTGGGCGATGCCGACGATCCTGGGCAGGAACCAGCTGGACGCGGCTTCGGTGACGATCCCGCGCCGCGCGAACACGAACCCGAATCTGGCCGTGTCCGAGGCGAGCCGCACGTCCATGGGCAGCGTCATCGTGACCCCGACCCCCACGGCCGCGCCGTTGATCGCGCCGATGACCGGTTTGAGCGACCTGGCGATCCTGAGCGCGACCGTGCCGCCGCCGTCGCGCGGCGCGCCGTTCACGAGGTCCCGCCGATCCTGAGGTTCGCCGCGGTGGCGAGCGGGGCGTGCGAACGTGTCGCCGCCGCCGCTCAGGTCGGCTCCGGCGCAGAACGCGCGGCCCGCCCCGGTCACCACCACGGCGCGTACGTCGTCGTCCGCGTCGGCCAGGTCGAACGCCTCGATCAGCTCGGCGCGCATGGTCAGGGTGAAGGCGTTGAGCCGTTCGGGCCGGTGCAGCGTCACGGTGGCGACGCGATCGCTCACCTCGTACCCGATCTCGGTGAAGGCCATGACCCGAATCTTATTCGGTTCCTGATGTTCATCCTCCGATAAGGAGACATTTCGTATTCTTTGCGTAGGCTGCCGCCTCGATCAGACCTGAGACGGGCCACGTCAGCGGCCTGCCTCAGCGCAGCGATCTCCGTGTCCTCGGCGAGCCGCACCGGCGGGTCCACCACAGGATGCGGCTATCGCGCCTATGGTGGAGAACGCGGGGAAACGGGGAAGGCGTGCGGCAGGCAAGGGAACCGATGAGCGCCCGAGCGATCCTGGGCTGGCTGGTGCTGGGGGCGCTCGCGCCCGGCGCCGCCCATTTGCGCGCCGGATGGCGCAGGACGGGCCTCGCGCTGCTCTCCTGCTACGCCGCCCTGCTGCTGGGCCTGCTCGCCCTGGGCCTGCTGACCGACAACCTGCTCGGCTCGCTGACCGAGGACTCCTGGCTGACGGCCATCCTCGTCGGCGCGTCCGCGCTGGGCGTCGCGTGGTTCGCCCTCATCGTGCACTCGTTCGTCGTGCTGCGGCCGGGGCGGCTGCCGCAGGCCGGGCAGATCGTCACCGGCACGCTCGCGGGGCTGCTCGCCGTCACCGTCGTGGTGCCGTTCGGGCTGGTCGCGCAGTTCGTCTGGACCTCGCAGCAGACGCTCGACGGCATCTTCCAGCAGCCCGCCGACGACGGCGACGACGGGCCCGTCGCGGCCGAGCCGGAGCCGGAGAACCCGTGGGCGGGCCGGCGCCGGGTCAACATCCTGCTCCTCGGCGGCGACGCCGACGACCACAGGGTCGGCGTGCGTACCGACAGCATGAACCTGGCCAGCGTCGACGTGGAGACCGGCAACACCGTGCTGTTCAGCCTGCCGCGCAACCTGGAGGACGTACGCTTCCGCCCCGGCACCCCGATGGCCGAGCGTTTCCCCGGCGGCTTCCGCCTCCCCGCCGACCCGGGCGGCGGGCGCAGCGACCTGCTCAACAGCGTCTGGGAGTACGCCGACAGCCACCCCGAGATCTTCGGCGGCAAGGAGCACCAGGGCGCCAAGGTGCTGATGGACACGATCGGCTACACCCTCGGCGTCAAGGTCGACTGGTACGCCCTGGTCAACATGTGGGGGTTCGCCCGCCTCATCGACGCCATCGGCGGTGTCATCCTCACCGTCGAGAAGGACGTCGTGTTCGGCAGGTACAACGAGGGCCTGGTCAAGGCCGGCACGCGCAAGCTCAAGGGCGCCGACGCCATGTGGTACGCCCGCTCGCGGACTTACAGCGACGACTACACCCGGATGCGCCGGCAGCGCTGCGTGCTCGGCGCCATCCTCGACCAGGCCGACCCGGCGACGGTGCTGACCAGGTTCAACAAGATCGCGCTCGCCACCAAAGAGCTGATCAGGACCGACATCCCGCGGCCGATGCTCAAGCACCTCGTGCCGCTCGCGCTCAAGGTCAAGAACGCGAAGGTGTCCAGCGTGCAGTTCGTGCCGCCGCTCATCAACACCGGCTACCCCGACTGGGACAAGATCCGAGACGTCGCCGACAAGGCCATCCGCGACTCGAAGGACACCAAGCCCGCCGTCGCCGCCTCGGCCACCCCGTCCACGGAGCCGACCGGGAAGGCGGAGCGGCCGTCGAAGAAGACCGCCGAGCCGACCACCGCGACGACCGCCGGGCCGACGGAGAAGAAGGCCGGCGACGATCCGGCCACGGGCCTCAAGGACGGCTGCGGCTCCGCGCTGGCGAACGGCTGACCGGCCGCGACGCGACCGGCGAGCCCGAACCGGCGGTCGCACGACCGCCGTGCGACCGCCGTGCGACCGCCGTGCGACCGCCGTGCGACCGCCGTGCGACCGGCGTGCGACCGGCCGGTCAGGACAGCCTGGTGGCGATCCGGCCCACCGGCACGCCGCCGCCCAGCACGTCCACCCGCTCGTACGCCGCCGCCCCGCCCACGTCGCAACCCATCATGCGCAGCACGTCCAGCGCGATGGCGGTGGTGGCGCGCGGGCTGCCGTCGATGACCTTCACCGCCGCCGAATGTCCCGACTCCAGCGCCACGACCAGCACGCCCTCCGCGCCGCCCTTGGCCAGGGCGCCGGGCAACGCCCGCATGAGGCCGGTGTTCTGGTGTCCGGTGCCGCCGACGTACTGGGGGTGCTCGCGCATCGCGTCGGCGACCTGACGCGGCCCGCTGCCGGGCGCGGCGGCCACCAGCCCCCGCACCGCCCGCGCGAGGCCGGTCAGGGTGAGCCCGTACAGCGGCGTCCCGCATCCGTCGATCGCCACGTGCGCGGCCTTCTCCCCCGCCAGTTCCTCGGTCACGGTGCGGACGTGGAGCTGCAGGGGATGCTCGGTAGCCAGGTAACCGGGCACGTCCCAGCCGTTCGCCACGCAGGCGGCGAGCATGGCGGCGTGCTTGCCCGAGCAGTTCATGCGCTCGCGCGAGACGTCCTGGCCCTGCCTGATCAGCTCGCGCATGGTGGGCTGGTCCTCG
This sequence comes from Nonomuraea sp. K271, assembly GCF_009908215.1. Lineage (NCBI taxonomy): Bacteria > Bacillati > Actinomycetota > Actinomycetes > Streptosporangiales > Streptosporangiaceae > Nonomuraea > Nonomuraea sp. K271. The sequence continues at coordinate 8,131 of NZ_JAAAHR010000143.1, forward strand.
GGCCACGAGGGCGGGCAGGCAAGCGCGTCGAAGCCGAGGCCGTAGTCGTCGAGCAGCTCGCGGACGAGACGTACGTGGAAGTCCTCGCCCGTGTGGCTGCCCGCCGCGACGGCGAGCCTCGGCCCCGCCAGCGCGGCGCCCGCCGTCAGGCAGGCCAGCGCCTGGAACGGCTTGGCCGACGAGCGCGGCAGCACCGGCGCGCCGACCGGGCCGAGCGCCACCTCCGTACGCCCGGAGGGGCCGAGGCCGACGGCGCTGCCGTAGTGCACGCTCTCCACGAAGCCCGACCGGATCACCTCGGCGAGCAGGGCGAGTTCAGGCACGTGCGGGTCTCCTTCCGGGCAGGGCGGGCCGGCGGGCCTCCAGGGTGCGGGCCAGCTTGGACAGCGAGGCGTTGACGACCAGGTAGATCAGCGCGACCACGAGATACGTCTGGATGACCAGATGGTTGTAGGCGGCCAGGACCTTGCCGCTGTAGAGCAGTTCGCCGTAGCTGACGATGAAGCCGAGCGAGGTGTCCTTGAGCAGCCCGACCGACTGGCTGACGATGGACGGCAGCACCCGGCTCGCGGCCTGGGGCAACACGATCAGCCGCATCGTCTGGAAGCGGGTGAGCCCGACGGCCAGGCCCGCCTCGGTCTGGCCGCGCTCGATCGCGTTGATGCCGGCGCGGAAGATCTCGGCGAAGGCGGCCGCGTTCGAGACGGTAAGCGGCACGACCAGCTTCCAGAACAGCGGCAGGTCCATGCCGTAGCGCGGCAGCGCGAACAGCACCACGTACACCAGCAGCAGCGCCGGGATGGTCCTGACCACCTCGACGTATCCGGCGGCGGGCAGGCGGACCCACCGGCGCGGCGAGAGCCGGCCGAGCGCCAGCAGCAGGCCGAGCGCCATGGACAGCGCCGCGGAGACGACGGCCGCGAGGAAGGTGGACCACAGGCCGTCGAGGAGGTAGCGCCACATGGGCCAGGTCGCGTACGGCTGCCAGCGCGCCGCGTCGAGCTGCCCGTTGGCGGCGAACTGCCGCACGGCCAGGGCGGCGAGCGCGACGGCGGCGAGCGTGCCGAGCACGGTCGCGATCCGGATGCGCCTTCTGGCCTTCGGCCCCGGCTCGTCGAAGAGCGCGGTGCTCGTCATCGGGGTGACCGCCTTGGAAGTGGCCGGAGGGTGGTCATCGCAGGATCACCAGTCTGCGTTCGAGCCGCCCGGTGACGAACCCGGCCGCGGCGGCGATCAGGGCGTAGGCCACGCCCGCGCCCACGAAGATCGGGATCGGCTGCGCCTCGACGAGGTTGACCCGGTTGGCCGCGGCCGTCAGGTCGACGACGCCGACGGCCGCGGCGAGTGCGGTGTTCATGGTCGTCATGATGAAGATGTTGCCGAGCGGCTGGACGACCGTGCGCAGCGCCTGCGGCAGGATGACGTGCCGCAGCGACTGGCCGAACGTGAGCCCGATCGCCCTGGCGGCCTCGCCCTGGCCCTTCGACACCGCGTTCACGCCCGAGCGCAGGGCCTCACCGACGTAGGCGCCCTCGTACACGGCGATGACCACGACGGCCGTCACCAGCAGGCCGGCCTGGATGCCGATCTCCGGCAGGCCGAAGAAGGCGAGGACGAGCAGCACGAGCAGCGGCAGGTTCTGAAACGTCTCGACGTAGGCGGTGCCGAGGGCGCGCAGCACCCTGACGGGGCTGACCCGCAGGGCGCACACCAGCACGCCCAGCACCGCCGCGCCGGCGAACGACCCGGCGGTGAGCTGGAACGTCACGACCAGCCCCTGCCACAGCTCGGGCAGGTGGTCCAGGAGGACGGACATCAGGACCCCGGCACGGAGCCGATCCGCGGCGGCTGGGGAGCCTCGCCGGTCACGACGGTGCCGATGGACTTCTTCCAGATCTGCTGCCAGACCCCGGCGTCCTGCGTCTTCTTGAGCCAGTCGTTGAGGAACTTCTTGAACGTGTCGTCACCGTGCTTGAGCCCGATGCCGTACGGGTCCTCGGTGAACGGCTTGGTGACGATCTCGATGGCCGGGTCGGCCTTGGCGTCGGCGATGAGGATCGTCTCGTCCTGCACGTACGCGACGCCGCGGTCCTGCTTGAGCGCCTGGACGCACTCGGGGTCGCTGCCGAACGTGATGATCTCCGCCTGCGGCGCCAGCTTCTTGATCGCGGGGATCGCCGGGGTGTTCGCGCCCGCCAGGACCTTCTTGCCGTTCAGGTCCTCCGGCTTGGCGATGCCGGTCGTGCCCTTCTTCACCGCGATCGACAGACCCGAGGTGTAGTACGGGCCCGCGAACGACACCTGCTTCGCGCGTTCCTCGGTGATCGTGTACGTCTGGAAGACGACGTCCACGGTGCCGTTGGCGAGCAGCGCCTCCCGGGTCTCCGACGCCGAGTTGACGATCTTCACCTTGGGCTCGCCGATGATGTACTTGGCCAGCGCCCTGCCCATCTCCGCGTCGAATCCCTCGACCTCGCCGGTGACGGGGTTCTGCTGGGAGAGCAGGGGAGCGTCCAGCGAGCCGCCCACGAGCAGTTCGCCGCGCTTCTTGATCTTCTCCATGGTCGAGCCGGGCAGGATCTCGGCCGCCGTCGCGACCGGCGCCTCGGCCAGCACGTCGGGGCCGCTGCTGCGGGGCTCTCCCGGCACGGCTGGGCTGCTCGACTCACCGCAGGCCGCCAGGGTTAACACCGCGAACGCGGCGGCGGCGACAAACCTCTTCATGAACAGCTCACTTCCTTCGATATCGAAGATAAGCCGGACCGTAGTCGGATATTTCGTACTAAGTCAATACGTTGTCGTCTGAAGTCGACGCATGGTAGGTATTTTCACATGAACCAGCGGCTGCCCGTGCAGGGGGCACAGGGCGACCTGCTGCGACTCGTCGCCACCGGCAGGGCCGAGTCACGCGCGGACCTCGCGCGTTTATCCGGCCTGGCCGCGTCCAGCGTGTCGTTGCGCGTCGAAGAGCTCCTCGACGCCGGCCTGCTCGCCGAGGAGGGCTCCGGCACCTCGCGTGGTGGCCGGCGGCCCCGGCGGCTGCGCCTGTCGGACACGGCCGGCGTGCTCGCGGTCGCCGACCTCGGCGCCCACCACGTACGCCTCGGCCTGCTCGACCTCAGCGGCGCCCCGCTCGTCATCGAGGAGCGGTCTTGCAAGATCGCCGACGGCCCGCGGGCCACGCTCGACCGCATCGCCGGCGCGTTCGACGAACTGCTGGCCGGGCACGTGCCCGCGGCGGTGCCGCTGCGCGGGATCGGCACCGGCGTCCCCGGCCCCGTGGACCCGCTCACCCAGCGGGTCGTGACGCCCTCGCGAATGCCGGGCTGGAACGACTTCCCGGTGGCCGAGCACCTGGCCACCCGCTACGACCTGCCCATCCTGGTCGAGAACGACGCCAACCTGATGGCCGCGGGCGAGGCGCGGTGCTGGCCTGACCGCCGCAACCTCATGGTCGTCAAGGCCGGTACGGGCATCGGCTGCGGCGTCGTCGTGAACGGCCGCCTGCACCGGGGCCGGGGCGCGGCCGGCGACATCAGCCACGTCCGCGTGCGTTCGGACTCCTCCGTCATCTGCGCCTGCGGCCACCCCGACTGCCTGGAGGCCTACGCCAGCGGCGCCGCTCTGATGGCCTCCCTGTCGGAGGCCGGGATCGTGGTGACCCGCACCGGCGACATCGTGGGGCTCGTCAACGACGCGATCCCGGAGGCGACCAGCCTGGTGCGCAACGCCGGCCGGCGGATCGGCGAGGTCCTCACCGTGCTGGTGAACTTCTTCAACCCGGACGTGGTGGCGGTGGGCGGCAGCCTTTCGGCGGCCGAGCCGCTGATCACGTCGATCCGGGCAGCCGTGTGGGAACGCTGCCTCCCCCTGGCCACGAGGGACCTGGAGGTGGCGCCGGCGCGTGCGGGCCGCGACGCCGCGCTCCTGGGCGCCGGCGCCCTGCTGCTGGAGGCCGCCCTGACGTGAGACGGCCCTCTCACGGCCCCGCGACGGCGTAATTCACGGCGCGCTCCTGGCCGAGCCGCGTCCCCTGGCGGAAGGCCGTCGCGAACGCCCGTCCGCCCAGCGCGCCACGCGCCTGCTCCCTGCAGCGCTCGTGCCCTGCCGCGTGGTACCACAGCCGTTCGGGCGAGGCCCCCATCGCCTGCCACAGCGCGTGAGCGGCGCCCATCAGCCCGGCGGCCCGCCAGTGGTCCTGGCGGGCGCCCGCAATCCACGCCAGCACCTCCAGGCACTGGGTGAGGCACCAGCGGTCGTCGACCGCCCCGGTGAACACGGCCGCCGACGTCACCAGCGCCTCGGCCCGCCGGCAGTCGCCCAGATTCCATCGCACGACGCCGAGCGCCAGCTGGGCGTACGCGCGGGACACCTGCGCGTGGTGCTTCTCGCTCATGTCGAGCAGCTCCTCGCCGAACTCGGCGGCCTGCCCAGGGTGGCCGACGGAGCCGTACGCGGCCGCGTAGTAGAGGTTGAGCATGACGCCGTCCAGGTTCTCCCCCGCCCGGTGCAGGGCCAGCGACTCCCGTAGCAGCGACAGGCCACGCTCGTGGTCCCCGCTGGAGAAGGCCGCGACGCCGGCGGTCCTGATGGCGTACGGCAGGACGGCCTCGTTGCCGGGGCGGCGGGCCAGGTCGAGGCACTCCTCCAGCCTGGGCAGCGCCCTCATGAGGTCGCCCTGGCGAAGGGCGAGCATGCTGTCCACCCAGAGCGCCGTCGCGCGGATCCCGCCCGGCTCCGGCACCAGGCCGAGGCCGCGTTCCAGCCAGTACCTTCCCTCGATCAGCGAGCCGGCCAACAGCCAGAAGCACCACAACGTCGAGGCGATGTCGAGGCCCGCGCGCGCCAGTGGCGGCCGGCTCAGGCAGGCTTCGAGGGCGACCCGCACGTTGGGCAGCTCGGCCTGCAGCCGCCGGTAACGTTCGAGCTGGTCGGGCACCAGCCGGTCGATCCGGCTGTTCCGCACGAGGTCCCCATAGTGGTCGACGTAGCGCCCGCGCAGCAGGTCCTTGTCGGAGGACGCCAGCCGCTCGCCGCCGTACGCGCGCAGGCTCTCCAGCATGCGGTATCTGAGCCCGCTCCCCCGCCGCTCGCAGCACACCACCGACTTGTCGACCAGCCCCGCCAGCAGGTCGAGCACGTCGGCGGCGTCGATCCCGTCGCCGGAGCACACCGATTCGGCGGTGTCCAGGTCGACCCCGGCGGGGAACATGGACAGCCGGGCCCAGAGCCGCTGCTCCCCCGGCGAGCACAGCCCGTAGCTCCAATCCGTGGTCGCCCGCACGGAGTGGTGGCGCGGCAGCGCGGCGCAGGTGTCGGCGGCCAGCACGTCGATGGGCCTGTCCAGCTCGCGCAGGAGTTGGTCGAGCGACATCGTACGCAGCCTGGCCGCAGCCAGCTCGATCGCCAGCGGCACACCCTCCAGGCGCTGGGCCAGCCGGGCCACACGGTGCGCGTTGTCCGCGGCCAGGGAGAAACCGGGCAGGACGGCCGCCATGCGGCTCTCGAGCAGACGGACGGAGTCGTGGCGGGCGATCTCCCCCGGCGGCCTGCCGGGATCGGGCACGGGCAGCGGACGCACGGGCAGCACCCGTTCGCCGTAGACGCCCAGCGTCTGCCTGCTGGTGACCAGGATGCGCAGCCGGGGAGCGGCCCGCAGCAGCCGGTCCACGAAGCGGCCGCAGATCACGCACAGGTGCTCGCAGTTGTCCAGGACCAGCAGCATGCGCTTGCCCGACACGTAGTCCACCAGCGCGTTCATCGGGTCGGGGCCCGTGTCGTGCAGCCCCAGCGCCGCGGCCACCGCCGGCTCCAGCAGTTCGCCCGTCTCCAGCGTGCCCAGCTCGACCACGGCGACGCCGTCGCGGAACATCCCCCGCACGTGCTCCACGATCCGCAGTGCCAGGTGGGTCTTGCCCACGCCGCCCGGCCCGGTCAACGTGAGCAGCCGTCCCTGGGTCAGCGCCTTCCTGGCCGTGGACAGCTCCCGTCTTCGGCCGATGAAGGAGGATCCGCCGGTCAGCAGGCCGCCGTTGGGCTTCATGAGGAACTCCCGGAGTTACGGTGGTCCTGCTCGCCGACCCAGGCGGCGATCTGGGCACGCGAGGTGAACCCGAGCTTGTTCAGGATGTGCTCGACGTGTCCTTCCGCGGTCCGCTGGGCGATGACCAGCGAGGCGGCGATCGCCTTGTTGCTCATGCCCTCGGCGACGAGCCGGGCGATCTGCGCCTCCCTGCGGGTGAGCGGCGACGGTTCTGTGGCCTGCTTGCATGGTGACGGGTCCTCGCCCATGGCGTACGCGACCGCGGCGGCGGAGCCGAGCTCCGTGCCCTTGCGGAAGGCGGACTCGAAGCGCCTGCCGCCGAGCCGTTCCCGTGTGGAGGCCTCGCAGGCGTCGTGGTAGTCGGACAGGTTGCCGAACAGCGGTCCGCCGAAGGAGCGCCAGTTCTCCCGCGCGGCCCCGAGCAGGACGGCGGCGCGCTCGGGTTCGTCGCCGGCCGCCATCCAGGCCAGGGCCTCGATGCACAGGGCGATGCCGAGGCGGTCGTCGAAGGGCTGCTTGAGCCGGATGGCCAGGCGTTCCATCTCGACCGCCTCCGCGGTGTCCCCTTGCCTCCACTTCTCGACCCCGTACACCCACAGCGTGTACGACCTGAACCAGTGCTCCTCGCGCGCCTCGCACATCTCCATGCACTCCTTGAAGTGCGTGACGGCCTGTTCGGCGTGGCCGAGGAGCGAGTAGGCGGTGGCGAGGTAGATCAGCGCGTTCACCACGCCCGTCTGGTCGTCCTCGTCGCGGCTGCGCTCCACCGCCTCGCCGAGCCGGCTGAGCGCGCCGTCGAGGTCGCGCTGGAGCAGGGCCGAGAAGCCGACGACGTAGGCGGACCTGGCCAGGATCGACTCCTCTCCGAGCCGCTCGACCAGGCCGTGGCATTCGTCCAGCATGGCCGCCGCGACCGTGAAGTCGCTCTGCAGGACGGCCAGCCGGGCGTCGACGACGAGGGCGCGGGCGCGGGCCGCGCTGGGCTCGCGGTCCTCGGCGAGAAGGCGGTCGAGCCAGCTGCGGCCCTCGCGGAACGAGCCGGACGCGATCCAGTAGAAGCGCAGGGCCGTGGCGATGTCCAGGCCGGGTTCGCCCTCGCCCGGCGTCGTCAGGCAGAAGTCGAGGGCCGCGCGGATGTTGTCGTGCTCGGCGCGCAGGCGGGCGAACCAGGCCAGCTGCTCGGGGCCGTACCAGGCCCGCTGCGCGTGGTCGACCAGGTCCCGGCACCAGTCGCGGTGCCGGGTCCTCATCTCGTGCTCGCCGCCGGACTCCCGCAGCCGGTCGCGGCCGTACTGGCGGATGGTCTCCAGCAGGCGGTACCGCACGGACGTGCCGTGCTCCTCGCGGGCCAGCACCGACTTGCCGACGAGGCCGCTGACCAGGTCGAGCATCTCGTCCGGTTCGATGCCGTCGCCGGAGCACACCTGCTCGGCCGCCTCCAGGTCGACGCCTCCCGAGAAGACGGACAGCCGGGCCCAGAGCAGTTGTTCCTGCTCGGTGCAGAGCCCGTAGCTCCAGTCGATGAGCGCCCGCAGCGTCCGCTGGCGGGGCATGGCGGTCCGCGCCCCCTTGGTGAGCAACCGGAAACGGTCGTCCAGCCGGGCCAGCAGCTGGTCGGCCGAGATGGCCCTGAGCGACACGGCGGCCAGCTCGATGGCGAGCGGGATGCCGTCGAGCCGGCGGCAGATGCGCGCCACGCTTTCGCCGTTGTCCTCGGTGAGCTCGAAGCCAGGGAGCACGGCGTGGGCCCGGTCAACGAACAATCGCACCGCGTCCGACTGCCGCAGCGACGCGGTGGACGGGCATTCGCTGTCCAGACCCGGAATCACGAGGGGCGGCACCGGCATCGTCAGCTCGCCGGTGACGCCGAGCGCCTGCCTGCTCGTCGCGAGGATGCTCAGGCGGGGCACCGCGCGGATCAGCGTGGCGGCCAGGACCGCGCAGTCGTCCAGCAGGTGCTCGCAGTTGTCGAGGACCACGAGCAGGTGTTCGTCCCGCAGGCGGCTGGTGAGCACGTCGATCGGGGAGCGTACGGACCGGTCCTGGATCCCGAGGGCCTCGCTCACCGTCTGGACGAGCAGCTCGGGGTCCTCAAGAGCGGCCAGCTCGACCAGCCACACGCCGTCGGGAAAGGCTCGGCGCACGTCGAGCGCCACCCGCAGGGCCAGCCGGGACTTGCCGACGCCTCCCACGCCGACCAGCGTCACCAGCCTGGACTCGGACAGGAGCCGTTTGACATCGGCCACCTCGTGCCGGCGGCCCACGAAGCTGTTCAGCTCCGCCGGCAGCCTGCAGTCGTTCACGATGTTCGACTCAGCCATGATCTCTCCAGCGGTCCGGCGATCGCCGGACCGTCGCTGCCGGACCTCCCCTAACCAAGGTTATGCCCTGGCCGTTACAAGAGATTCCGCCGGGCTGTGACCTTCGTTGCGGAAAGTATCTGGTCAGCGCGATGGGAAGGCGCCGGCCGCCGTCACGCGTGGAAGGTGTCCTTCGCGAGCTTGCGCAGGCGGGTCTCGTCGATGTCGTGGCCGAGGCCCGACTGGGTGAGCGGCACGGCGATGACGCCGGCGTTCGCGCCCACGATCGGGGTGACGATCTGGTTCTGCCGCGGCGGCTGCGTGACGTCGCACGGCAGCGTGCACCCGGGCAGACTCGCCACCGCCACCGTCGCGGCCCTGGCCAGCCCCGCGCCCTGTCCGCCCGCGCACTGGATGTCCCAGCCCGCCGCGGCGGCCCGGTCGTGCGCCCGCCTGGTCTCCGACAACGACGGGAACGCGGCGGGCCGCAGCAGCAGGACCCGCGCCGCGCGCAACGTCAGATAGTCGTCGAGATCGGCGGTCGAGCCGACCTCGACGGCGACCGAGGCGGCCACCTGGTCTTGCAGCGAGGCGTGCGCGTGGACGTCGCCGGAGTCGAAGGGCCGCTCGATGACCTCCAGGCCGTAGGAGTCGAGCGCGACGAGCTGGCCGAGGTCGGAGTAGGCGTTGCCGCAGTCGACGGCGAGGGTCAGCGCGGGGTACGCCTGCCGTACCGCGCGCACGGGCTCGACGTCCCACCCGGGCCTGATGTCGAGCGTGACGTGCCCGTAGCCGGCGCAGACCTGCTGGTTGACCCGGGACACGAGGCTCTCGACGGACAGGTCGGGCGCGAGCCGCACGGTCGCCATGAGCGAGGTGCGGGTGCCGCCGATGGCCTCGGCGAGCGGCACGCCGCGCATCTTCGTCCACAGGTCCCAGCAGGCCATGTCGACGGCGGAGTCGCCGCTCGGCACAGTGTCGGGATGTTCCCAGTCGACGCCGATCAGCAGGGCGGCCAGCGACTCCTCCAACCTCGACCAGGTCTTCGGCCGCGGCGAGGTCACCTCGCCCCAGCCGGTCATGCCGCCGTGGTCGGTGAGCTTCACGAGCAGGGTCTCCGACTTCCTGCCGAACGGCAGAACCAGCCGGAAGACCTCCAGCTCCCGCACTCGCGGCATGTACCCCCCTCACCGGCGAGAGCCCTTCCCGTCCACCCCTGACCTCCGGGTCGTGCCCGGTCAGCGGAAGGTGGAAAGGGAGATTCTCGTCGTTCTATGACGCGCTTCCTTCCATAGTGCCCGCTGCCATGGGCTGGGCAAAACGCGGGGCCAGCAGGAAGGCCAGCAGCGCCAGTGCGACGGTGAAGGCCAGACCGGTGAGATAGTTCCCGGCCGTGGCCGTGAACAGGGCGCCGCTGACCGCGACGGCCACGACGGTGAACACCGACTCGCCCACGCCGACGGCCGCGCTGTTCTGGCCCTCCTCGCCCTTTCTGGACATCTCCAGCACCAGGACCGACACCGTGGGGTGCAACGCGCCGATGCCGAGACCGGCGACGGCCATGGCCACGTACGCGACCGCGATCGGCACCGAGTCGATCAGCACCAGCGTCACGAGGGAGATGCCGAGGGCGATCATGGCGGCGCCGCCGCGGATCGCGGTCATGTCGCCGATCATGCCGCGGCCCTTGATCCAGGAGCCGGTGGACCAGCCGAGCGCGCCGATGGTGAGCACGATGCCGGCCCCCGTCGGGGTCAGGTCCCGCTCGCTGATCAGCATGAGGGGGACGAACACCTCGGCCGCGGTGAGCGCGCCGAAGGCCAGGCCGCGCAGTACGGGGGCGGTCGGCAGGCCGCGGGCGAGCTTGAGCGAGCCGGGCAGCAGCAGCCGGGGCAGCGCCACGGCCAGCAGGACGATGCCGGCGAGCAGCAGGGGCAGGCCGGCGAGTTCGAGCGCGCTGCCGTACTGGATGAGGGCGGCGGAGACGGCGGTCAGCACGGCCCAGACGAGCTTCCGGCCCAGGCCGGGGGCGGGTTCGGCGGCGCCGCTTCGCACCTCGCGTCCGACGGTGCCGCGCCACAGCAGCAACGCTGCCGGGATGACGATCAGCGGCACGCCGAGGAAGATCCATCGCCAGTCGACGTTCTCGACCACGAGCCCGGCGATCGCGGGCCCGACCATCGACGGCACCACCCAGGCTGCCGAGAAGAGAGCGAACACCTTGGGGTGCATCGCGGCCGGATAGACCCTGGCGATCAGTACGTAGAGCGCGACCTGGATCAATCCCGCCCCGAGGCCCTGCACGAACCGGCCCGCGACGAACACCTCCATGGTCGACGCCAACCCGGACAGCAACAGACCGGCCACGAAAGCCGTCACCCCGGCGGCGATCGGCACGAGCGGCCCACGCACGTCGCTCCACCGCCCGCCCAGCACCGTCGCGATCACACTGGCCCCCAGGGTGGCGCTGAAGGCCAGGTTGTACAGGTGCATGCCGCCGAGGTCGCGGGCCACGACGGGCATCGCCGTGGCCACGGCCATCGCCTCGAAGGCCGTCAGCGTGATCAGCGCGACGAGCCCCACGCTGATCGCTCGATAGGGCGGGGACACCACGCTGACCGGTCGCGCGGCCGCGGATCCTGCAACAGTCGTCGTCATGGGGGCAAGCTATGGCGTACCCTCAGGCCGGCACATCGGGCGCGGGGCCTAGGCACTTGGACCTAAGGCGCGCAGGGCGCCGGTCCCGTCAGGGCATGCGCGCCTCCGTCCCGGCGACCTGGCGGAGGACATCTCGACGTAGCGCCGCAGAGCCAGGGCCGAGACTCCTACCCCGTGACCGGGGCGTGGTGCTCCGCCCACCGGGCGATGTCGCGCCGCTCGATCGCCGCCGCCATCAGCTCGGGGAACGCGCCGGGCGTGCACGCGAACGCGGGCACGCCCATCGCCGCCAGCGCCGCCGCGTTCTCGTGGTCGTAGAACGGCGCCCCCTCGTCCGACAGCGCCAGCAGCACGATCACCTGAACCCCTGCCTGCGTCATCGCCGCGACCCTGCGCAGCAGCTCCTGCCTGACGCCGCCTTCGTACAGGTCGCTGATCAGCACCACGATCGAGTCTGCCGGCCTGGTGATGAGGCCCTGGCAGTAGGCGACGGCCCTGTTGATGTCGGTGCCGCCGCCGAGCTGGGTGCCGAACAGCAGTTCCACCGGGTCGTGCAGCTGGTCGGTGAGGTCCACCACCGCCGTGTTGAACACCACCAGCGACGTCCTCAACGACCGCATCGACGCCAGCACCGCCCCGAACACGCTCGAATAGACCACCGAGGCCGCCATCGAACCGCTCTGGTCGACGCACAACACCACCTCGCGCTGCACCGAACGCTGCCTGCGGGCGTAACCGACCAGGCGTGACGGGACGACGGTGTTCCTCTCGGGCAGGTAGTTGCCCAGATTGGCCCTGATCGTACGGTTCCAGTCGATGTCGGCCGCCCGCTTGGGACGGTGGGTCCTTGCCGAACGGTCGAGCGCGCCCGTCACCGCGGCCCTCGTCCGCTGCGCGAGTCGGTGTTCGAGCTGCGCCACCACCCGGCGCACCACCGCCCTGGCCGACTCGCGGGCCTGGTCGGGCATCACCTTGTTGAGCGCCAGCAGCGTGCCGACCAGGTGCACGTCGGGCTCCACGGCTTCGAGCATCTCGGGTTCGAGCAGCAGCCGGGTGAGGTTGAGGTTCTCGATCGCGTCCTTCTGCATGACCTGGACGACCGTTGAAGGGAAATAGGTGCGGATGTCGCCCAGCCAGCGGGCCACCCTCGGAGCCGACGCGCCCAGCCCGCCCTCGCGGCCGCTCTCCTCGTAGACGGCGGCCAGCGCCGCGTCCATCCGCGCGTCGGCTCCGCGCAGGTCGCATCCCGTGCCGTCGGCGTCGCCGCCGCCCAGCACCAGCCGCCACCGGCGCATCCGCTCGTCCGCCTCGCTCATTTCTTCACCTTTCCCGAGGGCCCCCGCCGCCTGCTCACGTTCGTCCGCTCACCGTTGCGCCGGCCCCGCACGCGGGCGCGCGGGGTGCGGCCGAGCGCCGTGCGGTCATCGGCTCGGCGTTCCGAGGATGGCGAGCACGGTCGCGACGGCGGGGGCGGCACGGCGTTCGTCGACGGTCTCCTCCCGCTCTCCCGCGTCACGGCCGGCCGAGCGCAGCCGCTCGCCGACCGCCCGCCGCTCCGGCGCGGCGAACGTGCCGAACGTGCGGCGCAGCAGCGGCAGCACGTCGGTGAACTGGCCGGACGACAGCCCGGTGAGCCAGCCGTCCACGAGGCCGAGCAGCCGCGGATCGTGCACCAGCAGCAGCCCGCCACCCGCCAGGAACCCCTCGACCCACGCCGCCGCCCGCGCCGGGAGCTGGCCGCGTGACATGGCCCTGGACATCCGGTCGCCGGCGTCGTCGAGCTCACCGCAGTCGAGCAGGATCCGGGTGAGACGGCCTTCGATCAGCCCGTGCAGATCCTGCCTGTCGCTGATGCCCCGCAGCGTGCCCAGCCACCGCCTTCTCGGCGACCCCGCCTCCGCGTTCGCGTCGCCACCGGACCTCCCGTCCCCCGCGGGCGGCCCGCCCGCGCCGCCCTGCGCGCCTGCGTCGAGGAGGGCGACGGCCGAATGCACGCCGTCCACGTGCTTGAGCAGCCCCGCCGCCGCCTCGTCGTCCAGCCCCGTCACCGCCACCGGCAGCCCGACGCAGATGCGGTCCAGCATCGAGCGTACGATCGCCGCCAGCCCCTCCGCCGGGGTACCGCGCACGTCGCCGTAGCGGTGTGCCCGGACCATCGCGGGCAGCGCCGCCATGAGATGCGTGACGTCGGTGTCCAGGGCCGCCTTCGCCGACAGGGCCGCCAGCACCTCGGGCAGGGCATCCGGAAGTTCGGCCAGCAGGCACTGCTCGACCAGGGACGTCAGCTCCGCCAGCGCCACCGGCTCCGTCCCCGCCAGGCCCCTGGCCCGCTGGGTGGCGGCGGCCGCGACGGTGGTGCCGAGTGCGGCGTGCTCGATGAGCGCCAGGTCGTGCTCCGGACACCACCGCAGCGTCCACGTCTCCCTGAACGTGCCCTTCCCCCGCGCCTGCCCCGGCGTCCCCCAGCCGACGCCGAGCAGGCGCAGCCGGTGCAGCAGGTGGCTCCGGTCGAGGTCGAGCGGCTTGCGCAGGTCGAGGTCGATCTCCCGGTCGAGCGCCTCCGGCTTGAGCCTGAGCCGCCGCTGCCGCTCGCGCAGGTCGCGCTGCAGCGGCACCATCGGCGTGCCGTCGCCGACGTGGCCGAGCCGGTCGCCGACGACCATGCGCCGCTGGATCAGCTCCACGGCCAGGTCGTCGCCCTCGCACAACACGGCCCTGGCCGCCTCGGTGACCTCGCCGAGCCCTGCCAGCGGACGGCCGCGCAGCGCCGCGAGACCGTGCGCGAGGCGTACGGACTCGATGACGTGCGCGGACGACACCGGCAGGCCCTCTTCGCGCAGCACTCCCGCGGCTCCGGTCAGCCACCGCTCCACGGGCCGGTCGGGCGCGTCGAACAGGTGATGGTACCAGCCGGGTGAGGCGATCCCCGCGCCGTAGCCGCTCCGCGAGGCCAGCCGCCCGTACGTCCACGGCACCCACGTCAGCTCCGCCTTCACCTTCGGCAGGCCGCGCAGGAGCGCGTTGTCGGCGCCGACCGGCGGCAGGGGCTCCGCCAGCGCGGGCACGTGCCAGGCGCCGCAGATCACCACGATCCGCTCGTGACCCTCCTTGACCGCCGCGCGGAGGGTCTTGCGCATGTGCGCCTCGCGCCTGGCCTCCCGCTCGTCCGGCTGGTGCCCCTCGCGCACCGCGGCCATGGCCTCGGCGATCACCGCGAAGGGAGTGTCGCCGCGGTGCTCGACGACGTCCTCCCACCAGCGTTCGGGATCGTCGTGGCCGGCGGCGGCGGCCAACGCCCCGATGGGGTCGGCCCGCAGGCCGGGCGCCTCCTCGTCGCCGTCGCCCGCCAGCGAATGGGCGGCGGGCAGATCGCAGAAGCGCACCGGCACGCCCGCCGACGTGGCGTACAGGATGGCCTGCCATTCGGGCGAGAACACCGCGAACGGCCAGAACGCCGCTCGCGACGGTTGCCCCGGCACGTGGGCGAGCAGCGCGACGGGCGGCTCCATGCCGGGGGCGAGCGAGACGATCCGGTCGGCCTCCGGCGGGCCCTCGATGAGGATCACGCCGGGCCGCAGGCGTTCGAGTGCGTCGCGCACGGCCCGTGCCGACCCCGGCCCGTGATGGCGCACGCCCAGCACGTGAACGTCCGCCCGCCCCGCTTTGAGCACGCCCGCCGCCCCGGGACCGGGCCGGTCGCCGCCGGCGGGTGGGCGGGCGGTCACGAAACCTCGCGGCAGGCGCGGTAGAAGTCGCGCCAGTCCGACCGCTCGCGTACGACGGTCTCCAGGTATTCGCGCCACACCACCCGGTCCGACACCGGCTCCTGGACCACCGCGCCGACGATTCCCGCCGCCACGTCGGACGGGCGCAGCACCCCGTCACCGAAGTGCGCGGCCAGCGCGATGCCGTTGGTGAGTACGGAGATCGCCTCGGCCGTGGACAGGGTGCCGCTCGGCGACTTGACCTTGGTGCGCCCGTCCTCGGTGACGCCCGTGCGCAGCTCCCTGAACACCGTCACCACCCGGCGGATCTCCGTCAGCCCCGTCGTCGTCGCGGGCAGGTCGAGAGAGGCGCCGAGCTGGGTGACGCGGCGGGCGACGATGTCCACCTCCTCCTCGGCGGTGGCGGGAACGGGCAGCACCACCGTGTTGAAACGGCGGCGCAGCGCGCTGGACAGCTCGTTGACGCCCCTGTCGCGGTCGTTGGCGGTGGCGATGACGTTGAAGCCGCGTTCGGCCTGGACCTCGCGATTGAGCTCGGGGATCGGCAGGGTTTTCTCCGACAGGACGGTGATCAGGGCGTCCTGCACGTCGGACGGCATGCGGGTGAGCTCCTCGACGCGCGCGACCCGGCCCTCGGCCATCGCGCGCATCACGGGCGACGGGGTCAGCGCCTCGATCGACGGGCCCTCGGCCAGCAGCCTGGCGTAGTTCCAGCCGTATCTGACGGCCTCTTCCGCGGTGCCGGCGGTGCCCTGCACGAGCAGCGTCGAGTCGCCGCTGATGGCCGCGGCGAGGTGCTCGGACAACCAGGTCTTGGCGGTGCCGGGCACCCCGAGCAGCAGCAGCGCGCGGTCGGTGGCCAGCGTGGCGACGGCGACCTCGACGATGCGCCGCGCGCCCACGTATTTCGGGGTGACGCGGTCGCCGTCGCCCAGGATGTAGGTGGTGACGGCCCACGGCGACAACGTCCAGCCGGGCGGCCTCGGCCGGTCGTCGTCCTTGGCGAGGACGGCCAGTTCCTCGGCGTACTGATCTTCCGCGTGCGGGCGCAGAACCGTCATGCGCCCTCCTTCGCCGGTCGCTCCATGGTCTCCTCGCTTCGTTCACTTGCGGAAAGTTCGTCGTACATGTCGGCGCGGAAACGCAGCAGGGCGGCGACCCGCTGGATGGACTCCACGGGCGAGTAGCTCTCGGCCAGCGGGAACAGAGCCGGGTCGATGTGCTCGCCCGCCAGCTTGACCAGCTCGCCGAGGTTCCACGGCTGCGTCGTGGCCACCTTCACGATCTTGCGGAGCACGGCCGTGGCCAGGCCCTCGCGCCAGTGGGACGAGACGCCGCCCAACACCATGATCAGTTGACTGTCCAGGTCGTGCTTCTTCACGAAGTCGGCGGCGAGTTCCTGCTGCTCGTCGGGCGGGAGGCATTCGAGGAGGTCCGCGATCGGGTCCCAGCCGAACATCGCCCGCGCCCACTCCGGGTCCTTCTGCAGCACGGCGGCGCGTACCCAGGCGGCCTTCACCTCGGCGTCCCAGTCGAGGATCTTCATCCCGAGCAGCCGGGCGGGCGGGTGGCCCCAGCTCGCCAGTGGGGCGCGGGCGATGATCTGCTGCAGCCACCAGGCCCGCTCGCCGATGCCTCTCGGCGGCTTGGCGCGCACGCCGTCGCGTTCCATCGCCTTGTCGCAGAGCTCGGGGGCTTCGACGGTGATGACCTCACCGGCGATGGTCACGCACGCCCGCGCCCGCTCGGCCATGCGCCGCGACAGGCGCGATCCGGGAAGCCGGGTGAGCAGGTTGGCGGCGGTCTGGCGCACCTCTCTGCGGCGGTCGTCGAGCGCCTGCTCAAGGAACGGTTCGTCGTCCATGCTCAGCCCGTCGGCCAGCACCTCCGCGAACTCGGCCCGGTCGTCCGGCGTCTCGCTCCCCCACGTGCTCTCCAGCAGCCGGCGGGCCCGCGCGGGGTCGGCCGCCCTGACGCGGCGCAGGTGCGCCCGCCGGTCCGCCGCCGAGCCCAGCTCCCAGGTCTGGCCGGTGGGCTCCTCCAGGAGGTAGGCCCAGGCGGGATTGAGCCCGGCCAGCCAGCGGCCGCGCTGCCCGGCCAGAACGCCCAGGTGCACCCTGATCGAGCGGTCGCGCCGGCCGCGTTCGAGCAGCTCGGGCAGCGCGTAGGGGGGCACCCTGCGGCCGGTCGCGGCGGCCGCGGCCAGCCACTCCCCCAGCAACCGCTCCTGCTCGCCGCCCATGATCCGCATCAGCCGCCCGGCCGCGCGCCGGCCGACGACCGGCCGTTCCTCGGCGGGCGCCGGCTGCTGCTCCGGCGCCTGTCCGAGCGGCCGGCCCGCCCGCCGCCGCGCCACTTCCACGGCGGCGCGGGCGAGCAGATCCCCGTCGTACGGCCTGCGGTCGGTGCCCACGAGCGCCGTCGATGCCAGCTCCTCCCACCCGGTCACAGGATCACCGCCCGTCCTCTCCTCGCCCGCTCCCGGCCCATCAGAGAATCACCGCCCTGCCGTCGTCGTCCCACGTGGTCAGGGGCCGCAGGCCCTGGGGGGTCCACTCGACGGCCACCGTGAGCGGGCGCCCGCCCGACACGGCGATGAGCCGCCAGGGGTCGCGGGCCCTGACGTGCAGCGGCAGGCCGCCGAGCCCGGTGCGCTCCGGCACGACGCCGCTGAGGACGAGCGGCCACGACTCCGTCCACGGATCGTCCGCCAGCGCTGAGGCCACCTCGTCCAGCGCTTCTTCCGGCGAAACCCCCGGCGGACCGCACGACCCCGAGGACCCACGCGCACCGGACGGACCGCGCCCGGGCGGCGGCGGGACGGTGCCGTGGCGGGCGGCGACCAGGGCACGCAGCGGAGCGGCGCCCGGATAGTAGGTGAGGTCGGCCTCGATCGTGGTGCCCGTGACCAGGGAGGAGTCGAGCGGCTGGCCCTGCGGGGCGAACGAGAGGATCAGCGCGGGACGCTGGGTACGCCGCCCGCGCAGCCAGACCTTGCGCGCCGTCAGCCGATCCTGCACCTCGTCGCGCCCGCCCAGGACATCCCAGTGATCCCGGACGGCCGGTCGGGCCAGCACCTCTTCCCTGGTGACGGGGAACCCGGCGCGGATCAGCACGGTCCGCGCCAGCGCCGCGGGCAGCCCGGCCCGCCGCCGGTAGGCGACCGCCAGCAGGTTGAGCAGCGCGTATTCCTCCAGCAGCCGCCCCGGCCAGCCCTCCTCGGAACGGACCCGGGTCAGCCGGGAGACGGTGCCCGCCGCTCCGGGCGCCTGGGCGTCCACGAGCCGCTTGGCCAGGCCCTCCCAGTCGTCCTCGGCGGCTCCGGCCAGCCCCTGCCGCACCTGGTCGGCAAGCCACCGCTCCAGCTCCGCCAGCCCCGACGCGACCCGCCCATGGCGCGGGTGGGGAGACCGTGCGCCATGGGC